>DASQJI010000593.1:0-2972 GCA_035631175.1 Parafilimonas sp. | reverse complement strand
CATTTGGTTCGCCAACACCGACACTGTCATACCTTACGTTGCCCGCGGGAATTACGGCGGCAACTCCACCACGTTCACATTAACATTAACAGGTGATTTCTTTAGTCCGAATTCGGTTGTTTATCTGCGTGACCAACCGCTCGTTACAACGATCATCAGTCCCACACAAGCCACAGCAATTGTGCCTGGTTTTACGGGTAATCCACTGATAAGGATGTACACGCCTCCGGTATCAGCAACGCTGCTTGACGGTGGATTTTC
Source organism: Parafilimonas sp. (assembly GCA_035631175.1). Taxonomy (GTDB): domain Bacteria; phylum Bacteroidota; class Bacteroidia; order Chitinophagales; family Chitinophagaceae; genus Parafilimonas. Next base: position 2,711 of record DASQJI010000593.1, on the reverse strand, counting down.
GAACGGCATCAATATCTTAAGTATCCGGAAGAAAAAAGTTTATGTGATTGCAGACAACAAATCCAAATTGTATGGAGAGGTAATGCCGCAATTCACTGCGCATGTTTTGGTCGATAGCATTCCACTCGGTAATACCACCCTCACACTGAATGACATTGGTCTCGCAGGAAACAGGCTGCAGTTTACATCCACAGCGAATACACTCAGCGATGCAACGAACTACAAGATCAGTCCGTTCATGAGCCCGCCACTGGATACTTCGAACGACGCTGACCAGGCACTGGATGAACTGTATTCTTATATCTTCACAGACGGAATTCTTACCATCAACAAACTTCCGTTGACAATTACGCCGAACGATAGAACGATCACATACGGTGACAGCGTTTCGGGGATAACATTTAAATATGATTTGGGGTCAACAAAAATTCCTGATAGTAATCTGCATGTAATCCAGAATAACCTGGTACTCGAACACCAAACATCCGTGGTTCGGAATACCGTTGCACTTGTAGATGGGAAAACTATCTCGAATGATTTTTCATTCTCCAATCTTGGATTCATTGCGAGCGGAAAAACCATTGTGAGCGGTAAAACAATTGTCAGCGGCAAAACCATCTCAAACAATTTCAACGTTGTTACCCTGAGCTCTGACATTTTCAACAACTATCTTCCAACGGGAAGTGATCTCGTAAATGGAAAAACAATTTCCAGCGGAAAGACGATCAGTAATGGGAAGACTATTGTAAGCGGGAAAACGATCTCGAGCAGCAGCGCGATCTTCAACAGCTCCGTTGGAGATTCGGCTTCTTCAGACAACACCATCGTGATACTGGATTCAGGAGATGTGAATGCAGGCGTTGTGTCTACATTCATTCCGATAAATCTCTTAACAGGTCTTTCCGTTGGTCAATCTTCTATAATTCCCGGCGCATTCTTCACGGCAGATTTCTTCTCGCGCGATTTTGATATTCATTATGCACAGGGCAAACTAAATGTTCTTCCTGCTGGTTTGAAGGTTAAGGCAAACGATACCTCCAAAGTCTACGGTGGTCCCGATCCGTCGTTGAGTTACACAGTATCGGGATTGGGATATCTTGACGATTCAACAGTTGTAAGCGGAGTTGTCCTAACTACTGACACTGGCCGGAACGCAACTGCAGGGCAACATGCAATCGTGCCAAGCGGCGGAACTGCGCCTAACTACACCTTGATTTATGTTAATGGGATACTCACTGTAAAGAAGGCGCCACTTACCGTGAAGGTCAACGATACCACACGTGTTTACGGAGACCCGAATCCGGCGTTCAGATTTACATATACCGGATTCGTTTATGATGATAATAGTTCTTCGATCAGCACGCCGCCTTCTGTTTCCACGGCATCCCAAACAGCGAATGTAGGTGTATACGACGCAGTACCTTCAGGAGGATCGGCAGCTAATTATAAGTTCACGACTTACATAAACGGAAAGCTTACGATCACGCCGGCGCCGCTAACGGTGAAAGCGGATGATAAGATCATATTCCAGAAAGACAAATTGCCAACGCTGACCTCCACATATACCGGCTTTAAGAACAACGACAACGCGTCGAACACGTTCAGTGCAGGTCCGTTTTATACTGTTACGCCTTTATATAGCGGAGCAGCCGGCACCTACACGATAACACCTTATGGAATTGTGCAGATAAGGGTACCCAACAACTATACATTGAGTTATTTGAGCGGAACGTTGTATGTGAACCCGAAAGGTAGTGGCGCAAAGAATGTAAAACCATCTCTTGATTGCGTCGATACAGTAGTGAATAACGCAAATGGTTTCACTTATGTGGCGCATTTTTCCTGGTACAATCCAAATGCTACTGTTGTGAATGTTCCATTAGGGGCTGATAACTTCATCGCCACCACGGGCTCATATGGCGGACAATTGCCGACTGTATTTAACCCGGGAACCGGTCAGTTCAGTATCCTTTTCAAAGGTCAAAAGATGCAATGGAACTTAACGACCTACAACGGTTCGCAAAAAACAGCACAGGCAAGTGAAGCAAGCGCTTCATCGGGAAGATGCAGTTCGCAGCAAATTGCGTCGTTCCAAAGTTCGGGAATGCAGGCGACGGCAGACAACAGTGGTAAGCTCACCGCCTTCCCGAATCCAACGCACGACAGAGTAACGCTTTTCGTGGGATCCGCAAAAGTTTCGTTGCAGGATATAATTGTGATCGATGCCGCAGGGAAAGTTTTACCAACTAAAGGTTTCCAACGGGCTTCGGTTGAAACGGTCGAATTGAACCTTGCGTCCTTTACGAATGGAATTTATTTCATTAAAGTAAAGACCGCGGACGGAACGAAAATGTTCAGGATCGTCAAAATGTAAGGTGCAAACCGCATCGTAAAAAGAGGGAACAACAGCTTTCCCTCTTTTTGCGTTTTATAGCAGACAGTTGACCTTAACCAAAATAGCAAAAAAAGGTCTAATTTACGCACTGTTTGAGTTTGTAAATGAGAAGCCGACGTATAACATTACTACTGGTACTGCTTTTTTTTCACGTCTGTTCCTTTGAACAAGATGAGACAGTTGACAGCCTGAAAACAGTCTTATCCACGCTCGGCGATTCCCCTCAAAAGGTCGATCTGTTATTGCAATTAAGCCAGGCGAACCAGAGCACTTCACTTACAGATGCAGTTGATTATGCAAGTTCTGCCCGGGATCT
>DASQJI010000592.1:0-2382 GCA_035631175.1 Parafilimonas sp. | reverse complement strand
CGGTTGGCGACACGTATATAGAAGACGGGATAAAACATATTTACATGACGCTGCCTTGTAAATGAGATTTTTCTCTATTTTTACAAAGACCAAAAGATCCGAGGGTGCCTCTATGGAGTTTAAACACTGCGAAAAATCCTGTTTACTCTTGCTCGTGTTGCTGACCGCTTCTACATCATTTGCACAGAAGTTGGGCAATCCGCGTGGAGACCCTGAACTCAGGGGTCTGTATGATACATGGGAATTCAGTGTAACTGTCGGCGCGAATAATTTTGAAGGGGATCTTGGCGGAACGCCTGGCATTGGTGGAACGTTTAAAGATTATACTTTTCACACGCTCAGGCCGGCATTTGGAGCCAGCGCATGTTACAATGTGAATCCAAATTATGGTATCCGGGCCGGTTTCAATTACACCTGGGTCTGTGGCTTTGACAGCCTGATACCAAATACCGGGGACCAGGAACGGTGGCGGATATACCGGAATGGAAATTTCAGATCGAACATTTGGGAAGCTTATGTGAGTGCAGATATTTATCCGCTGATGCTTTTCCAAAAGACCTATGAAATTGACCGGCTTGCTCCCGTGCTTGGCGTGGGGCTCGGCGTCTTTCACTTCAAACCCGAAAAACTATGGGGTGGTCAATGGAACGAAGTTCAGCACCTGCATTTGGAAGGCCAGGAGTTTGCAGAATACCCCGACCGTCATGAATACAAACTGACGCAGCTTTACATTCCGATCACTATAGCACTGAAGTACTATCTCGACTACACCAATAAGTGGGCGCTTACCGGCGGTCTGGCCATGCGTCACACCTTTACCGATTACATAGACGATATCAGCACGACGTATATAGACCCGAATTTGTTTGATAAATATCTTCCGCCTGACCAGGCTGCGCTGGCAAAGCAGTTGTATTCAACTTCGATAAGACCGGAAAAAGTGAAACCAAATATTCTAAAAGCTGATCCAAACGACAAGGACACGTATCTTACTTTTTTTCTAACGCTTAGTATCAGGTTGTTCCATGTGTCGCCATTCATGTACGGACGATGATTTTAGGACAAAAACAAACCCGCATCATTTCCGGTACTCTGCATCGCTTACCTTTTCCATCCATTCTACAACTTTACCGTTTAGATTTTCCTGGATCGCGATGTGCGTCATTGCCGTGGTTTGTGTTGCACCATGCCAGTGCTTTTCGTTCGGGTCAAACCACACGACGTCGCCTGGATGAATCTCTTCAACCGGTCCGCCTTCATGCTGCACCCAGCCGCAACCGGAAATAACGATGAGCGTTTGGCCGAGCGGATGTGTATGCCATGCGGTGCGGGCCCCAGGTTCAAATGTAACAGTGGCTGCGGCGGCACGTCGAGACTCATTGGGCTGGAATAACGCATCAATACGAACCGCGCCAGTGAACCAATCTTCTGGTCCCTTCGCCGAAGGCTGGGTGCCAACTCTTTTAATTTCCATGTTAATTTATTTTAGATCATTCAGATTAATTTCATGATTTACGATTCCGCGTAACCGTTCTATAAGCTGCGGTTGATCTCCATCACCGCGCGAAGGTAAAACGCTTATCATTCTATGTGCAGAAGTCCTCATCTTCACATTCACTGAAAAACGCGAACCGGCAATTGTGTCCACAGCGGGAATGAAGATTTCTTCCAGCCCGACCGCATTCAGGTATAATGGGAGCGGCGCCCAATTCATATATTTACAGAGATGCGACAAATGCAGCTCCAACACCTGATGCTCTTCTCAACGATAAATGCGCAAATATGCATCTGAAGTCTGCCCTTGCTTTATTGACGCTAATATGCTCCGGTTATGCGTACTCGCAGGACTCGCTTGCCGTTGATTCTGTAAAGAGGATCTTGAGCCAGCGTTATGAACAGTTAGCTGCAGCGATGGACGAAAGAGATCTATCAAAGATCGTGAGTTTCAGAACCGATGATTTTCATTCGATCGGGCCCGACAGGCGAGTTCTTGATAATATTATGATGAAAGAATACTCGAGGCAATTCATCACAAATAATATTCCTCCGTACAATATAAAAAATACAATACTCAGCCTGAGACTTTCCGAAAACAGAATTGTTGCTGTGGCCGACGTTTTACAGGAAGCAATTCGAAAACGAGAATTGGCTGGCAAAGTGCGGGAAGTAAAAACGTCGGTGGTTCAAACAGAGACGTGGGTATTTGTGAATGAACAGTGGAAGTTGAAACTTGTCGACAATGTTCATGATCAAAAAAGATTTGTGGACGGCAAAAGAGTTGATCCGTCAAAACCATATGACCCAAACGCACCTCCGTTTGAGCCTGACAAAGACAAATGATCCATTGTTTTCCGCGAGTTCGAATCTTAAGAAATTATGCAT
>DASQJI010000591.1:0-6882 GCA_035631175.1 Parafilimonas sp. | reverse complement strand
GTTCCGAAAACATTCCCATCGCTGTCGATCTTCATTCCATCATGTCCGCCCTGTTGAAATTTTTCAGCGCCTGGCGGATCATAAAATATACGCGGATTTACCAACGAATCATGTTCATCTACATCATACATATACCAAAACGGCTTTTGATCATCAGAGTTGCCGATGATCAGCGTTTTGCCTCCGGGCATAAAGGCAATTCCATTTGGCCGCGTGATAGAATCGACGAGCAACTTCACCTCTCCTTTCGCATTCACGCGGTAAACACCCTGGAAGGGAATTTCTTTTAAAGGGTCTTCCATATTCTTTTCCAGCCCATAAGGGGGATCTGTAAAAAACAAGTCACCATTCGCTCGAAATACTGCATCATTCGGGCTGTTGAATTTTTTTGATTGATAAGTACTGGCGATCGTTTTAAAATCAGGTTTGGGATCATCGAGGCTCGCATCCATCATCGCCATTTGCCGGTTTCCGTGTTGACAAAGTACAAGTTTGCCATCTTTATTCAACAGCAAAGCATTTGAACCAGTTTCACCGCCACGCTGCACAGTGCCGGTATAGCCGGATGGCTTCAAATAAACTTCCTTACCTTTTTCTTCTGTCCACTTGTAAATACTATTTTGAGGTATATCGGAGAACAGTAGCATCCTGCGGCTATCAAGCCATAAAGGTCCTTCACTCCAATCGAACCCTTCAGCAATGATCTCAATTTTTGCATCTTTCGAGATGATCGCATCGAGGGATGGATCCAGCCTTTCGATATTGCCGATGGTCTTGTATTGCGCTATTGCTGCTGTTGCGGTGAAAAGCAGCATTAGTAAAAATGATCTTTTCATAACAGAAGTTGAATGGGAATAAAAACTCGTTAAGATAAAAATTTTTCGTGGAAATGCGGGTGGATAATGTCTCTCACAGATCGCACAGATCGCACAGATCAACACGGATATGTTAGATCGGGTCGCCCTGAAGGGATTTCTTGCAAAAATATTTTCTATCCGTACCCCAATTAAGAAAGGTGAGACACGTTACACTTCTAATTGTGCCAGCTACGATGTTTTTAAATCTGTGTCTATCTGTGTTATCTGTGAGAAATTATCACGTGAGCACAACCGTTCTTCCAATGAGCACAAACAACTTATCAAATTCACGATCGCCGGCAAAACTCAAACGTAGATAACCTTCCTTATCTTCATCGTTCGCATCATAAAATCCATACAATGAAAAGAGTTTGTGCATCAAGAACAATGAACTTAAAAATTTCGATTATTACCGGCACATTATTGTTGATCGTTTCTGTTTTGTCTGCGCAAGCGCTCCGGGTCGGCGTCGCCGGCCTCTCTCATGACCATGTGAATGGCCTATTGAATCAATACAAGAATGGCGAAGTGATTATTATCGGGATCGCAGAGTCAGATCAGCAACTGGTGAAACGTTATCAGCAAAAGTGGAATTTACCTGATTCGATTTTTTACACAAGCGTTGATCAAATGTTGCAGCACACACATCCTAATGCAGTGCTGGCATACAATGCCATCGCAGATCATTTGTCGGTTGTTGAAGCTTGTGCGCCGAAACGCATTTCTGTGATGGTTGAAAAACCATTGGCAACAACTGTGAAACAGGCCGAGCGCATGGTTGCATTGGCAAAAGAATACCACATACTGCTACTCACAAATTATGAAACCACCTGGTATTCGAGTAACCAGCAGGTTTTCGAAATGATCCATGAACAAAATGTTGTCGGCAATATCAGGAAGATGGTTGTGCATGACGGCCACCAGGGTCCGCAGGAGATCGGTTGCAGTAAAGATTTTTTGGCGTGGCTCACTGACCCGGTGAAAAATGGCGGCGGAGCGTTAACTGATTTTGGTTGTTATGGAGCAGATCTTATGACGTGGCTTATGAATGGAAAAGCACCAGTATCCGTAACAGCCATCACGCACCAGATCAAACCAAACATTTATCCCAAAGTTGACGATGATGCGACGATCTTGCTCGAGTATCCTGATGCCACAGGGATTATTGAAGCTTCCTGGAACTGGCCTTTCGGCATTAAGGACCTGGAAGTATTTGGTGAAAAAGCATATTTACATGCTCTAAACAGCAATACGGTTGAACGAAGAGATTCTGTCACGTATTACAAAGTGGACGTGAAACCTACACGTTATAAAGATAATCTCAGCTATTTAGCGGCTGTACTGAAAGGTGAAATCCAATCCGAGAATGACCCGTCCTCACTTGAAAATAATGTGATCGTTGTAAGGATCTTGCAGGCCGCACGGGAATCTGCCAGGCAAGGAAAAAAAATCGCGCTGTGACTGCCCGATTTCTTTTTGATCAACTAAAGATCATTCAATGCTTTTCCAACTGCATAGATCACCGATACTGCCAAGGTCTTAATCGTTAAACACGATCTTAATGTTCAGGCGGCTGAATGGCAATGGATCGCCACTCAAGTCTCTAAAATTGATAATAAGATCTGTGCTGCTGGTTGTTATCCATATTTCGCCAGTTGCGAAATCGGCAGGCGTTGGGCTAAGCAACATTTCATCTTCGGAACCTTCAAGATATACGTTGGCTGCACCCCTGTTCTGTAAAATGCCAATAAACGGATTTACATACATGCCGGTATACGCTTGTTGCACCCAATCATCCGCCACAACGTTTAATACTTTTGGTGGTTGGTATGAGCCTGTTGGTTGCGGTGATGGCGCAGCTTCTTTGGAGCATGAGGTGATCATGAGTACAGAAGCAAAGGCGATCGTTATATTGGTGAGAAAATGTTTCGGTTTCATAATAGAATTTTTAACGTGAATGAATATGTTTTCAGTTTAGTCGTAATTCCCGGGTGTGCGGAAACTATACTGACATGCAGAATTTTTTTGGGGTAGTCCTCAACCATGATACTGACAGGAGGCGTAAACATTCTTCTTACCTGGCTCCAATCATTCGGAAAGAAAAGTCACAGCAACGGAAATAATCTCTAGCTGCTAAATAAGAACTACCTTATGCCGGTTTTAGACATGCTTATTCGAAATATTTAAATTATCTGTATGAGTAATAAAAAAGACATGAGCGTAGCAAAATTTATGGGAATGCTTGGTGTTTTGTTTTTAATAATGGCTGTAACAGTTGTGATCAGCCTTTATGTCTTAGGTTAACGGCGGCAGCTTCCACCCTTTTTTGTTGATTCTCCACCAACAAATTCTTCTGTTTCAATTTACGAGACTGTATTATAAAATGCGGTTCGATAAGTAGCATCCAATTCCATTCAAACGCCTACAAGTAACTGCACACAGAGCCAGCCTACGCCATGTTACTGAAACGTTTCCTTTTATTACGCCGATCTCCTTGTCTATTAAATTACCCCTACCAGCGCGAACCGCGCGAGGAGCAAGAAGAGTAAGGCGTATGAATGTGATGCAACAAAGGTTCAATTGAAAACCACCAGCCGCCTACCAGTCCTTCATTAAAGTTTCACAGCCAATACAAAATTTCTTACTTTAGAATCCTGCACAATGAAATCAAAAACGCTTAAGATACATGTAAACGATAACGTCGCGGTAGCTCTTACAGTTTTATACAAGGGCGAAGTTATCAATGGCGAAAATTTTTCGGAAGTTGTTGTACAGGAAATTATTCCGGCAAAACACAAGTTTGCGCTCTGCGACGTGCAGGAAGGGGATCCTGTTATCATGTACGGAGTATTGGTTGCAACCGCTGTAAAACACATTCCGAAAGGAGGACTCATCAATCCCCAAAACGTAAAACACGCGGCGGGCACGTATGAGTTACGGGAACACGAAAAGCATTGGCATGCACCTGATGTCTCTAAGTGGTTGGAAAAAACATTCATGGGTTATCACAGGAATGATGGATCTGTGGGAACCAGAAATTACTGGGTCGTAATTCCACTCGTGTTCTGCGAAAACAAAAATGTGGAAGTTTTACAGGAAGCGTTCATGAAAGCGTTGGGTTATCAACCGCAGTACTCGCCATACGAGGCGATGGTTCAGCGCTACGTGCAACAATACCGGTCGGGCAAAATAGAGAATGACATTTTGGTTCCTGATATCGACGTTGATGAGATGCCTGCGATGCCTGATAAAATTTTCCGAAACGTCGATGGAATAAAATTTCTGACGCATACGCTGGGCTGCGGTGGCACACGGCAGGATGCAAGAGCTCTTTGCGGCTTGCTTGCGGGCTACATCGCACATCCAAACACGGCAGGTGCGACCGTCTTAAGCCTGGGTTGCCAAAATGCGCAAATTGCATTATTAAAAGAAGAGTTAGAAAAACGTGATCCTGAATTTTCAAAACCCTTGATCGTACTCGAGCAACAAAAGATCGGCAATGAAAAAAAATTGCTTGCAGAAGCGATCAGTAAAACGTTCGCAGGCCTCGTGGAGGCGAATAAATTGAAACGGCAACCAACTCCTTTAAATAAGTTATGTATTGGTTTGGAATGCGGCGGCTCCGACGGATTCTCCGGAATATCGGCGAACCCGGCTATCGGCTACACATCCGATATCCTCGTCGCATTGGGCGGCTCTGTGATTCTTTCCGAGTTCCCGGAATTGTGCGGTGTAGAGCAGGAACTTAGTGATCGGTGTGTTGACGATGCGACTGCCGAACGTTTTTTGGAGCTGATGGGAACCTACAATCAACGTGCAGTTGAAGTTGGGTCCGGGTTTTATGCAAACCCGTCGCCGGGAAACATCAAGGACGGATTAATTACCGACGCCATGAAATCCGCAGGTGCGGCAAAAAAGGGAGGCACTTCGCCCGTAACAGACGTGCTGGATTATCCGGAAAAAGCCACAAAGCCGGGACTGAATTTATTGTGTACGCCGGGCAGTGATGTTGAGTCGACAACTGCGGAAGTGGGCGCCGGTGCCAACATAGTTTTATTTACCACCGGTTTGGGCACGCCAACCGGAAACCCTGTTGCGCCGGTGTTGAAGCTTTCAACAAACACTGTTTTGTATAACAAAATGCAGGACATTATTGATATCGACACAGGACCGATCATCGAAGGAGAAGAAAGTATCGCACAGGCGGGCGAAAGAATTTTTGAATATGTGATCCGCGTTGCGAGTGGCGAAGTGCTGGCAAAAGCGGAAGCTTCGCGTCATGATGACTTCATTCCATGGAAGCGTGGTATCTCTCTGTAAAAATAAGATCCAAGAACCAAAAATCAAAAGTCAAAAAGAACAACAGGTTTGTGAAAAATTGAAGAACCAAGAACCAAAAATCAAAACTCAAAGAGAATACAACTGTACTATGCGATCCTCTTTTACTTTTTATGTTTTACTTTTTACTTTATCGGCGTGTAACAATAATCAAACTTCCATGAGTAACACTAACGATTCTGCTTTCGCGAAGGGTTCTTACGGTTATGATGCTGCATTCGTGAAACAACATGCGCAACATGTGTTGGAACTGGAAGATGGTGATGCAAAAGTTTTGTTATGCGCAGATTACCAGGGAAGGGTTTTCACAAGCAGCGCATCGGGTGATCGCGGCACGAGCTATGGCTGGCTCAATTACGCGTTGCTTTCGTCCGGTGAAAAAAAACAACAATTTAATCCGGTTGGTGGCGAAGAAAGATTCTGGTTAGGCCCGGAAGGCGGTCAGTATTCCATCTATTTCAAAAAAGGCGATCCTTTTGACTATCCTCATTGGCAGGTGCCGGCAATCATCGACACCATACCGTACGACATAGTTGAACATAACAACACATCTGCAACATTTTCAAAAACAGCTTCTGTAACGAATTATTCAGGTACCACATTTGATCTCGATATAACACGGAAAATTCAATTGCTCGATAAAGATGCAATTCAGCAAAAACTTCAAACAACTATTCCGGATGGCGTTCGGTACGTGGCTTATGAATCTTCGAGTCAAATAAAAAATGCAGGCAGCGATGCATGGAAAAAAGACAATGGGTTGCTCTCTATCTGGCTGGCAGGGATGTTCATGCCATCAGAACAAACAAAAGTATTTATTCCGTTCTTGCCTGGATCCAATGCGCACTCGTTCATCACCGACGACTACTTCGGAAAGATACCGGCTGACAGGCTGGTTGTGAAAGACAGTGTATTATATTTCCGGTGCGATGGCAAGCAAAGGGGTAAGATCGGCATTGCGCCTGAAATTGCAAAGCCCCTCGTTGGCAGTTATGATTTCGAAAAAAATATTCTCACCGTTCTGGTTCCTGAAGTACACAAAGACGAAATGTATGTGAACTCGAAATGGGAAATACATAAAGAGCCATACAAAGGCGACGTGATCAATTCTTACAACGATGGGCCTCTGCAGGATGGCAGCCAGATGGGGCCATTTTATGAAGTGGAATCTTCATCACCGGCGAAAGAGCTTAAGCCGGGCGAAGTGCAGGAATACCACCAAACGACTGCCCATTTCGAAGGCGATTACAATTCGTTGCGCCAACTTACAAAGCAGTTATTCAATATTGATTTGGATGATGTGAAGAAATGGTAGGAAGTAGATCTCTGATCTCTGATGTGAGGATGTCTGATCTCTGATGTCGGATTTCATGATCTGTGGCGAAACGTTATTCAAGGAAGCGTTTATGGGTTTATTTTAATTTTTCTCTGAAGAAATCAATCGTGCGCTGCCACGCCAGCTCTGCAGCGGCTTTATCATAACGTGGCGTTGTATCGTTATGAAATCCATGGTTAACGTTTGGGTAAACATAGGCAGTATGCTCTTTGCCATTTGCCTTTAAAGCACTGTCATACGCCGGCCAGCCTTTGTTGACATTTGAGTCGAGCCCCGCATAGTGAAGCAGCAGCGGAGCTTGAATGTTAGGAACATCTTCGGAAGCTGGTTGTCCTCCGTAAAAAGGCACAG
>DASQJI010000590.1:0-3353 GCA_035631175.1 Parafilimonas sp. | reverse complement strand
GAATTCAGAGAGGCAGTCGTATGATGAACGTTGTTCCTTCATGCTCTTTCGTCTCAACCTTTATTTCACCGCCGTGCGCCTTTATAATATCATAAGCTAAGCTCAAACCCAATCCCGTTCCTTCACCTGTGGGCTTTGTGGTAAAGAAAGGCTGGAAGATCTTATCGACGATGAGTTGTGGAATGCCGGGGCCGTTGTCTTTTACGGAAATTAAGACTTTGTCATCAGCTTTTTTTGTGACAACTGTGACTGTGGGGACATATTGGCTGCTATCAGCTTTGAGCTGCGGGGTGTGAGCTTTGAGCTTGTCGGACGTTGCGTAAAAAGCATTGTTGTATAAATTTAGCAGCACTCTTCCAATATCCTGCGGCACAATATTGATTTTGCCGATCGATGCATCAAAATCTGTTTGTAGTGTTGCATTAAATGATTTGTCCTTTGCCCGCATGCCATGATAAGCTAAACGCAAATATTCATCGGCGAGTGCATTAATATCCGTTAATTCTTTTTGGCCTGTACTGACACGCGAATGTTGGAGCATTCCTTTTACGATGGCATCTGCGCGTTTGCCGTGGTAAAGAATCTTAGTTTCATTATCTTTTAGATCATCTGCAATTTCAGTTGCAAGTTGCAGGTTGCCGGTCGCAAGTTGCGTTTTCAATTCGTCAACCAGCTCTCCATTCACTTCAGAAAAATTATTCACAAAATTCAACGGGTTCTGTATTTCGTGTGCAATACCTGCAGTGAGCTCACCAAGCGAAGCCATTTTTTCTTTTTGAATCAACTGCGCCTGCGTATTTCTTAATTCGGTCAGAGTCCGTTCAAGAATGTCGCGCTGTTCAGTGACGGCTTCTCTTTGTTTCTCTAACTCAGCTTTCTGGATCCGAAGCTCTAATACTCTTTTATTTTGAATGACAGAACTGATCAGGGCATTGATCGCAGTCAGCGTGTCTATATCTCCTTTATCGAGCGGAGCGTTAAAGGGAATTCGCTCAACCTGCCTGCCGGAAATAATGAAAGCGATGGCTCTTTCTTCGTGGAGCACAGGAACACCCGCGAAATAAGCAATCGAAAGTTTGTTTTGTATTTCCACACCTGTTTCATCAGGGTGTACTTTCTTATTCACGAGAATTGATCCGCCGGGCTGCACGTATGAAGGCGGCAGGTGAATTTTTATTGGTTCGGTTTCATTGAAAAAACTGGCGGGGTACCCATATGAGTAGGCGGGTTTGAACAGTTCGCCGGCTTCTGACGGGATGAGCACAACGGACCGGTCCATTCCTAAATAACCATTAATCGCTTTGATCGTTTCAGTGAATAAAACATCGAGTGGCGTTGTAACCGTAAATTTTTTTTGCAGGATCGTTAATACCGCGAAAGCATCTTTCTTTTGTTTTAGCTCATGCCTTAACGACGTACGGATGTAATCATGCCGAATGCTTTCACCCGACATCTGGTCAAGCTGTTTCTTATAATAAGCGATCTCCTTTTCCAGTTGCTCCCTGCTGTCGATGCTGTCGTTCATAATTTTGGTTATTCTTCACTGAAAACGCACAGCACGCCTGTCCAGTCGAGCGGTTTTACGTTATTCTTAATGTTTGTGATTTCCACGCCGGAGAAGATACCGAAGCATGGGACATTTCTTATCAGCCTTATAACTTCGAGCGATTCTTCTTCGGCCATGCCGGAATAAGCAGATACGCGGCCAACGCAATCGATATAATAAGCAAACACGGGTTTGCGATCGCCAATCTTTGAGAACAATTTACTGATCTCCGGTTCTATATAGGCAAAATCGAAATCCCGCCGCATGAGTTGGACCTCCTGTCCCTGTCGCAAATCTGTTTCCACCATGATCATTGATTTTTGTTCCTTGTCAATCCCCAAACAAAATCGATTTGAATAATTTTCCTGCTGATATTCCTCAAACTTATCGCCGTTGTTCACGCCGAGTGTAATGAACAACGGATATTCATCCCATGACATTGAACCGCCGAGGATACCATCAATCACTTCCAGTGCCGGCTTGCCGTCCAGTTCATAAATGATATTGTCAACGGCTTTAGTTATCAGATGGTAGCCGCTCGCAGGCCGCGTGCCCGACAAAACAACGGTGTCCACCTTCAAAGGCCCGTTGATAGTGACAGCTGCCAGTCCATGTCGCATGATCTTTTCATTGATCCAGATGGCGCATGCGTGTGTAAGGCTCATGTCGCCCATGACGCCAACGCCTGCCACCACCGGCCAGTGCTGTAATTCTCCATACATGCCCTCCAGCAACGGCACGGCCAGGTGAAACATAAAATTTCCTTCATTCGCGGTAAACTTTACGCTATCATAAAATAGTAACAACGCATTATCGTCACCGGCATTTGCGGCTGTCATCTTTCGTGCGAGGTTGCAGCCAGCGTCGAATTCCCTGTCCTTAATATTTTCTTCAGTGAACACCCGGAAAAAAGAATTTTCTGAAGATAGAAAAGCACCTCCTGCCATAGCACCCGTGTATGAAAGGAAATCGTTTGTGAGTATACCGATTGTAGTGCCGCCAATTATCACCGGTTTATTGCCAATCACAGATCGCAGTCCGTCCATCAGCAATTCGGCGTCGTGATGAGGAGAAGCAAAGAGCAAAAACATCGTGTGCTCATCAAGTTCATTATTCCCGAGCGCTTTCATCGCAAGTTCCGCTCCGGCTTCATATGAGTTTTCGTTTTGGCTAAAACCGGTACCGGTCTTTGTTTTGGTTAATTGCAGATTCGAGACCATAGCGATATGTTATTCTAAAAATAGTAAATGATTATTAACTGCAAGCAACAAGATCATAAAGATGAGCCTTCTGCGCAGCATCTGCGAAAAGCGGAGTGATTACAAGGGCAAGGAAAGGATAAATTCGCTGCCCTCCTGGTTCGTCCTGTTAACGTTAATCTCTCCTCCATGTGCTTTGATGATATCGTAACTCAAGCTTAAGCCGAGTCCTGTGCCATCGCCTGTTGGTTTTGTAGTGAAGAATGGTTGAAAGATCTTATCGATGCTTTGCGGAATGCCACGGCGGCTATTTTTTACTCTGATTTCGATTCTATTATTCTTCGGTGTGACAATAGTGACGGCAGGGACATAATCTTGCGGAGCTTTATAGCTTTCTTGTGCCTTTATGCACGTAAAACAAGACACAAAAACCAGTAGTGATGGCAGTAGTTTCAACATATAAAACGTGTGCAATATTTAAAATTGCATGCATCTGATCGTTACGCCGGTAACTCAATTATAAATTCGGTGAACTCTCCCTCCTTCGTGTTCACTTTGATCTGGCCACCATGTTCCTTACTGATAACGTCGTAGCTGAGTGACAATCC
>DASQJI010000589.1:0-25473 GCA_035631175.1 Parafilimonas sp. | reverse complement strand
ATTGCGCATCAGCGCGTATCTGCGCGGCGATACCTCGTTTGCTTTTACTAATTCATACACCTCTTATTACCGTTTGGTAAAAAGCGGGAAAGAAGAACCTTTAAGTACACACGCAGACCATTACAATACCAACTTTGCGTATGATGCCACCTACTCTAAAGGCTCTATTTTCTTAGTGCAACTGGCGTATATAGTCGGAGACAAGAACCTCGACAATATTTTACTGGAATATTATAATGAGTGGAAATTCAAACATCCAAACCCCAATGATTTTATCCGCGTGGCTGAAAAAGTCAGCGGCCTCGAGCTGCAGTGGTACAAAGAATACTGGATATATACAACCAGGAGTATCGATTATGCCATCGGCGACATCAACATGAGCGGCGATACTACTCTCGTAACACTTAAGCGGCTCGCCTTAATGAGCATGCCTGTTGACGTTTTGATAACCTACAAGGACAGCACGAAGGAAATGTACTATATACCTATGAATTTGATGTATGGCGCTAAACCACCGGAAGACAAGACAAAACGGGTCGTGGAAACAGAATGGAAATGGGTGGATCCTGAATACACCTTTCGCATCACCCGGAGCGTAGCAGAAATAAAGTCAGTTGAGATCGATCCAAGTCAGCGGATGGCCGATTTGAACCGTGTCAACAATAAGATTACCGTTCCTTAGAATATAAAAAAGATGTGTGTCATGACGCGGAATGATCTATGAGCGCTGGCATCAGCGTGCTGCCGTCGCCTTTGGACATTGATTTTTAATTTGGTGTTGATGGCCTTCCCCGCTATTTTTGCGGGCTTTTAAGATTATAAAAAATTAATAATGTTTCAAGCAGCCACTCGGTGTCTGACCTATTGTTGCGCAATCCTACTCGTTATAAACCTTGTATCCTGTACTCCTCAACGTATAGCTTATTTTAAAGATATTCCCGATTCAACAGCTGCGAACAAAGTCCTGCAGTCCATTCCATCCGGTGCAGCACTTGTAAGGCCAGACGATGTCTTAAATATCACTATTCAAACACTTGACCCGCAGGCGAACGTGATATTGAACCAGGGAAATTTGCCGATAAATACAGGTGCCGTGTCAGGCGCTTCCGGTTCGAACGTCGCGCAGGCGGTTGTAGCTGGTTATTTGGTAGACAGGGATGGCTTTGTGCATTTACCTTATGTAGGAGACATACTGGTAAAGGGATTGACGAGCGTGCAGGTCAAAAATCTTATAAGCGAAAAGATATCGGTTTATTTTAAAGATCCGGTTGTAAATGTAAGATTCACGAACTTCAAAATTACGGTGTTGGGAGAAGTAAGAAATCCGACTACTTTCCTGCTTCCTAATGAGAACCCTACCATTTTTGATGCGCTGGGGCTCGCCGGCGATATAACGATCTACGGGAGAAGAGATAACGTGATGCTCGTTCGAAGCGATGCCGATGGTAAAAAAGAAATCGTAAGACTAAATCTTGATAGCAGCTCTGCAATCACCTCTCCGTACTTTTATCTTAAGCCGAACGACGTTTTAATTGTTGAACCTACATCAGAAAGAGTGGCAAGTGCAAGTGCGTACAGAACAAGGGACATTGCTGTGATCGGTGCAGCACTGTCGCTGATGATCGTAATTACAGCCCGGCTGATTCAATAAAGCGTAGATTTAGTTCGTTGTTGCTAACAGTATTCAAAACATAAACAGCCTATTTATGCAGGATCTGAATAATGATTTTACAACAAGTAATATCAGGCCGCACCAGGACGTCGACATAAAGTTTCTTGTGGCAAAAGTGGTGGGCAACTGGTACTGGTATGTACTATCTGTTATCTTATTTCTTGGCCTCGGCGTTTTGATCTACCTCTACACATCTCCGCGCTACACCGTAACCGGGCGGGTGTTGGTTACCGGTTATAATTCGCAGGGCAAACAATTGACAGGCACCGACGAGTCAACAGTGTTGAGCGATCTCGGTTTATTTTCAATACCCAACTCTGTAAGCAACGAACTTGAGATAATTCATTCCCGCACACTCGTTGAAAAGACCGTGCATGACCTTCAGCTCAATGTTTCATATTGGGGACAAGGCGATATACGGTATGAAGAGATCTATAAAAACTCCCCCTATTTCATTAAGATCCTATGGCTGAAAAACATTCCCGAGCCGGTTGAGTACGATGTTAGGGTGATCAACAATAAAGTGAAATTCGAGGATGAAGACAGCGACAGCACATTTACAGCTTCATTTGGCGACACGCTGCATTTCAATTACGGAAGCTGGGTTTTGGAAAGCAATCCAAATGTGATCGAAACCAATCCCAACCATCAGCTCGGTCTTATCATCAATAGTTACAACGCAACACTGTATGCCTATATGGACGACATAGAGGCAATGACAACGAATGAATATGTGAACATCATCGATCTTTCTATCGACGGCCCCACGCCGGAGAAGAATGAGGATATGCTCAAGCATTTGATCAGTTTGTATGTACAGGCTGATATCGCTGACCACAATCGAATAGCGGACAGCACGATCGCATTTATCGATGAACGTTTGATCGGCGTGTCGCAGGACCTGAACAATATCGACAGGAATATCGAATCCTTCAAAAAGGAAAATCGGCTTACTGATCTGTCAGACGACGCCAAGGAGTTGGTACAAACCACGAGTACGGTTACGCAAACGCTCGCACAGAAAGACGTCGAATTGAAAGTGGTAGAAGATCTTGAACAATACCTGATGGCCGACCAGAATGCCACGCGCGTGATGCCTACAACGGCGCCGATCCAGGATCCGGCGTTTGTGCAGACACTTGATAAATACAACACGCTGCAGCTCCAGCGTCAATCATATTTGCAGAACAGCACCGAGGCAAATCCAGCGATCAAGAATATCGACATACAGCTCAGGCAGCTTCGCGGGGACCTGCTTAGTATGATGAGCACCTACAAAAAGTCTATTGCCACTGAGCAGGCAGATCTGCAGACCCGAAACTCTCAAATGTTCGGGCAAATTTCAAAAGTGCCCACGCAGGAACGCATCTACCTTGACTTTACAAGACGGCAAAATGTAATGCAGGCCCTATACCTGTATCTTTTGCAAACCAGGGAACAGACCGCAGTTTCGAAATCTAATAATTTCGGTCCCATCAGGGTTATCGACCAGCCTACACGCGGGCCACTTCCATACTTTCCCAATGTGATCCTCATCGTTGCGGCGGCAATATTCCTGGGTCTTTTAATTCCGTCTGTGAGCATATTCCTGAAAGAACTGCTGAACACGCGCGTAATTACCAGCGAAGACATTACTAACGTGTCGAACGTTCCTGTCGTTGCCACGGTGAGCCACAGTAAATCAGGAAAGCCGTTGGTGGTATCAAAAGATTCGCGTCATGAAATTGCAGAGCAGTTCAGAACGCTGCGAACTAACCTGCAGTTCCTGATGCCAAACCCATCCGAAAAGGTGATCATGACAACGTCGAGCATGGGCGGAGAAGGAAAATCATTCGTGGCAATGAACCTGGCCTACAGCATTGCCATATCAGGTAAACGAGTTCTTTTAATGGAACTCGACCTGAGGAAACCCCGCATAACTGATACGCTCCATGTTGATAACCACCTTGGGTTTTCTAATTATGTGATCTCGGAAGCAACCCTAAATGACATTTTTAAGGGATCTGATGTTCATCCTAATTTTTATGTAATGGGCTCTGGCACGTTTGTGCCGAATCCGGCAGAACTTTTGGTCCATGAGAAGGTGGCTGACATGTTTGTAAAAGCCCGCAATGAATTTGACTATGTAGTGATCGACTGCTCACCGGTGGGTCTTGTTACCGATGCATTGTTATTAAGCCGGTTTGCTGACGTGATCTTGTATGTGGTAAGACAAAGATTTACTTATAAAAAGCAAGTCAATATTATCCAGGCTTTGGCGAACGACAGAAAGTTCAAAAAAATAGACATCATTTTTAACGACGTGAAGCCGATACCGGGCTATGGTTATGGGTATGGTTACGGCTACAGCGACGGATACAAATATGGCTACTCGTACTACGCCGGGAAAAGATCATTTTTCCAAAGATTATTTGGAGTCAACAAGACAAAAAAGGCAAGAGCATAAGAAGAATTTATTTCTGCGGGTTATGCCATAAGTCAGCGCGCATTTGCGTTACACTTATGGCATAATCATTACAAGGGCGGTTGAACGTATGGTTAAGAAGAAGGTTATACAATCCGGGGTTTGGCAAATGCTGAACGTAAGCGTGAAGGTTTTCTCGCAGTTCGCTTACTATGCCGTGATGGCAAGGTTGCTTTCGAAAGAAGAGCTTGGCATCTTCGCCCTGCTAAATTCTTTCATCAACTTCGGCAATATGCTTGGCGATGGCGGCATGGGCGACGCGTTATTGCAACGCCGCGAATTTGATAAGCAACATGTGAATGCAGCGTTTTACTCAAGCATGCTGCTGGCCGCCATACTTTACCTCGGTGTGTTCCTGCTTGCGCCGTGGGCGGCGGACTTTTATCATCAACCGCAGCTTACCTCATCGCTCAGGATATTCAGTTTTATTTTCCTGTTTGCCGCTATGTACTCTGCTTCCTTTGCGTTGCTGCAGAAAAAATTTGCGTTTAAAAAGATATTCATTGCGGATGGTGTAATGCTGCTGCTTTCAAATGTCTTGGGGATCGTGCTCGCATATCTTGGAGTTGGAGTGATGTCGCTGGTTTACTCGCAGCTCTTTTACTTCGGCGCAGAGCTGCTCGTGCTTTTATGGTACCAGCCGCTACCCCTAAAGTTTGGCTC
Organism: Parafilimonas sp.; assembly: GCA_035631175.1. Lineage (GTDB taxonomy): Bacteria > Bacteroidota > Bacteroidia > Chitinophagales > Chitinophagaceae > Parafilimonas. Next base: position 20,674 of record DASQJI010000589.1, on the reverse strand, counting down.
TACGAAGCAGCATTGGAAAGATCTCGTCGGTTATGGTTCCGGGTTAACGCTGATCCGCTTCAACACATACATTGTAAATTTTGGAATTGTTCTGGAGGTCGGTAAGCTTGTGTCGACTGCTGTGCTCGGCGTGTTCGACCGGAGTTTTCGCATCATGAACATTCCGCAGCGGTTTTTATATGACATGGTTCAGCGCGTCATGATGCCTGCGCTCGTGAAAAAGACAGACACGGTCAAGGGCACTTTTGGCGCATTTAATAAAACGCTGTCGCTGATAATTTCGGGCCTCCTGCCGTTGACTGTTTTTCTTATTCTCTTCAGCCGGCAGATAGTGCTCGTTTTGCTCGGACAAAAATGGTTAGACGCAGTTCCATTACTGCAAATATTTTTTCTGAATCTTCCTTTGCGAACAACTGCAAGCCTTGGCGACACCCTCATGCGTGTGCATGGACTAATCAGGTTAAATCTCATCAGGAAAATACAGAACTCCGTGATCATTTGCGTACTGATATATTTTGGCTATTTATGGAACGGTTTAACAGGGATCGGCTGGAGTATTTTCATTTCAACAGTGATCTCATATATTATGATGATAGCGATCATAAAAAACCGCATATTTCCAAACGACTGGAAAAAACTGGTGTTTAGTCCTTATTACAACGGTGTGGTTTTAACGATCTGCTGGGTAACGCCCGCCTATCTTGCCTTTCTTGGCCTGCATACTTTTATACGCAGTGAGCTCGCGGCCTTTGTAATCGTATGCTGTATGTTGGCGGCCGTTGCAACATGGGTTTTTTTGAAAAGGCCGCGGTTGCTCGGCAGCGATATTAATGATATCCAGGAAGATTTTTTACAGACATTCCAAAGAAAAAAGAATAATAAACAAATTTCAATTGAGTTAAATGCAGAGGCATAGTACACGAAAATGATTAGTCATAAAATCAGCGGCAGCAAACCGTTTTAAATAACTTTGTGAATAGCCACCGGTAAAACTTTATGTATCCTTCATACCCACAGCAGGCGAGCAATTTGAATTCCGTTGTTATCAAATTTTCGGAAATAAGATTTCTCGCTATTATGATAGTCGTAAGTGGTGTTCTCTACTATTGCCTGTATGAGTCTACCGCACTGCCATTAGTGCTTCTTACGTTTCCGCTTGTGCTATATGATCGTTCATTTATGTTCCCAATGTTTCTCACCATCACGCTTTGCCAGGGAGCATTTAATACAGCGCAGGTCTCAGGAGCAGGTCCAACACAAGATGCTTCGTATGCAGAGACGTATGCTATCATGGCCGTTACCCCCATGCTTTTATATGACCTGCTTACGCAAAAAAGCAAAATGATCCCCTTCAGGTTCGTTTTGTATTACATGATATTTGTTTTGTTCGTTATCCAGGGTGCATTTATTTATTATCAGCATCCGGAAAACTACCAGGGACTAGCGGTAGTTGCCGCGAAATTCACACCCATAATTCACAGCATAACTAAGGCTATCAAAATTTGCTTTTATGTTTTTTATCTTAAGGTGCTGATCAACTACCCGGTTTCTCAAAACGTAAAAACGCTGGAAATAACAAGGCGGTTCATGCCTTTTGTGATCATTGTTATCGCTGCGAATCTTTTGATAAACGGGCGCGTGCAAAACGGCGCAGGTTACAGTGGCACACTACAACTGGGTGACGCACATCATGGCAGTTTTACTTCGCAATTATGTTCCATCGGGATTTATCTGTACATCACCATATTTAGCCGGAAGGTGAATTTAATGACCAGAATTTTTGCGCTGAGCGCGCTTGTCGGCATCGGGACGACGATCATGCTTATGGGATCGAGAAATGGTCTAATGTCATTCTTTATTCTTTTCTGCCTTGGATTATACATCAATTTAAAGGGCAAAAGGATCGACTTTCAGTTGATCATCCTTATCGGTGCGTTTTTCGCTGGAGTCATAACCATTTTAGTTTCCCTGGATTCACCCACTGTTCAGCGAGCGATCTATATGACGGAAGTTGAAAGCGGTGGCGATCGTGTTTATTATTGGGAAGCGGGTGGGAAAGCCATTGAGAAATTTCCAATTTTTGGTCTCGGCGGCGATGAATCAGCGTCGCAAGGCGCCGTGGCCCGATATGCTCCTGCCCTGGTTGAGGATAAGGTCATGCACAACACTTACCTCGAGATGGCAGTTGAATACGGACTTTTCGCTTTGATATTTTATCTGGCGCTCGTGTTTTTTGTTCTGAAATGGGGATACCGGTTGTTTAAGTTTGCGTTGGAAAAACAGACCGTGTTATTGGCTGCCCCGGCAGTAAGTTATCTCATCCTTATGATCGCCGCCATATTCATCAGTGATATTTGGGATACAGCTATCTGGTACAACATGAGCCTTGTTTTTGCATTATCGATACAACTATTGTATTACCGGTACATCAGCAAGCCGAAAGTTGATACATTCTCGTCGTTGCAACAGCAACTTGCGCAGGATCATGCAACAAGATGATCTCAAAAGCACAACGGCCAGGTTACGAAATCTGAACGAGTAATCAGTTTCCACCAATTCTCCACACGTATTTCCGCGGGAATGCTGCCCTTTACTATTTAGCTTATGTTCGCAATAAGATCATCCCGCATAAGATTGCGCTAAAAAGAACGTTTTATTAAAATATTATCTTCTAAAACTTTCAACGGTGTGTTATGAAACTCAAGCAGCTTGAAATAAAAGGTTTTAAAAGCTTTGCTGATAAGACCATTTTGAATTTTGACGAAGGTATTACTGGCATCATCGGCCCAAACGGTTGCGGAAAAAGCAACATTATTGATTCTATTCGCTGGGTGATCGGCGAACAAAAAATATCGCAACTCCGGAGCGAAAACCTCGAGGCATTGGTATTCAACGGTTCAAAGACAAGAAGCGCCAGCGGACTTGCCGAGGTAAGCCTCACATTCGAAAACACGAAGAACCTGTTGCCGACAGAATTCAACACGGTTACGGTTACACGCCGATTCTTCAAAAATGGTGAAAGTGAATACCGGCTGAATGACGTGATATGCAGGCTGAAGGACATTCATAATCTTTTCCTCGACACCGGCGTAAGCAACGACAGCTATGCGATCATTGAGCTCGCAATGGTGGATGATATCATTAAGGACAAAGACAACAGCCGTCGCAAGATGCTTGAGCAGGCTGCCGGCATCACGATTTACAAGACCAGGAAAAAGGAAGCGAAGCTTAAGCTTGAGGCCACAGAAAGTGATCTAAACCGCATCGAAGACCTCTTATTTGAAATTCAGAACCAACTGAAAATTGTGGAGGGCCAGGCAAAAAAAGCAGAGAAATATCACGAAATAAAAAAAGAATATAAGGAAATATCGATCGAGTTAGCGAAGGCGGCACTCGAAGGATTTAATATCACTTTGAAAGAAATAAATAGGCGGCAGGAAGAGGAGGTTGACAGAAAACACGCACTGGAAGCGGAGATCGCTACGGAAGAAGCAGCGATCGAAAAAGAAAAAGCCGGCTTCATCGACCAGGAAAAAGCATTGCAGCAACAGCAGCATGCATTTAATGATCTGTTGCAACAGATCCGTATAAAAGAGAACGATAAAAATCTCGGTGTACAACGTTTACAACATTTGAAAGAAAAGGAAGCGTCTCTTAAAGAGTTTTTACATAAAGCAAATGGGCAAATAAAAACGATCGAGCATTCGATCCGGCATACTGAGTTAGAAAAAACAAAAGAAGAAGAATCTCTTGGAGAAATTAAACAACGACTCGACCAGGCACGAATTGAGACAGATTCCAAGCGGGCACTATTGGATGAAAAGCGGGCATCAACTGACAGCGTTCGCAGTATGCATCTGCAAACGCAGCGCCTTCAGTTTGACGCGGAAAAACAAGTTGCAGTCGCGGATACATCAGTCCAAAACCTTCACAGGAGCATAGCGCAGATCGAGCAGGAACAACAAAGCAGAATAGCCGAGGTGCAGCAACTGGAAGCTGAACTTTTATCGCAAACAAAAAAATTAGAAGAGAAACGGCAAATACTGCAACAATTAAAAGCGCAGCATGAACAAACAAAGCAGCGCATTTTAGAATCGCAGGGCGAGCTGGAAATTTTGAGAAATGGACTTACAGAAGAAAACAGGAAGCTTGACGCAAAACGAAACGAACACGAACTGTTGAGGAGCCTTGTAGATTCTATGGAGGGATACCCGGAGAGCGTAAAGTTTCTGCACAATAATCCGCGGTGGAATATACATGCGCCAATTCTTTCGGATATCATTTATGTGCAGGAGCAATACCGTACGGCGTTGGAAAATGTCTTGTTGCCTTTCCTCAATTACTACATCGTAAACACGTTGGACGAAGGATTGCAAGCTGTTCATTTGTTGAGTGAAGTGAAGAAGGGGAAAGCGAATTTTCTACTGCTTGATAAAATTGCAGCGATCAATGCAGAAGCGCAACAACCAGCGGGAACCATCAAAGCGCTTGATGTAATTGAGGTCGACGAGCCGTACAAAAAGTTGGCTGAATACTTACTCGGGAATGTTTTTATCGCAGAGAATGATGAAGCGCTTGCAAACGCGAGTGGCGTTGTTGTATTGGAAAAAACGGGCAAATATGTAAAAGGCAAATACAGCCTGAGCGGAGGCAGCATAGGACTTTTTGAAGGAAAGAGGATAGGGCGCGCAAAGAACCTTGAAAAATTGTATGAAGAGATTTCCGCGCAGGAAAAAGTAGTGAGCAAGCTAAAAGCGCAGATACAAAAGAAACACGATGAAGTGATTGGCTTCAACGAGCAATTGAAGGAAGATCTCATCCGTGACACCGAAGCAGAATTGAATCGTCTCACCAACCAGGTGTTTGCAGTGCAAAATAAGATCGAGAACCTGCAGTTGGTTCGTCAAAATGCGGCAAAGCAAATTGAGTCAATGCAAAATCGATTGGAGCAGGAGCAGCAACTGATCGACGCCATGGGCGATGAACTAACTGTATTGAACAAAGAATTGAATACTACCACCCAACAAATTAGGGACGCCGAAGAAGCTTATCAATCAGCAGAAAAAGAATACAATAGTGCGACTGAATCATACAATGAAAGCAACCTCGCGTTTGCAAGGCTGCAAAGCAAAGTTGCAGCGTTGGCACAGGAACTGAATTTTAAGCAGACGCAATTAAAAGATCTTCATCTGCAGGTCGAAGAGAATTCCGTATCGCTGTCGGACGTGGCTGGGCAAATCGTCCAAGGGGAAGCCATGCTGAGATCCTCCGAGGAGGGGTTACATGCAATGTTGCAAAAGAAAGATGCGGATGAAAAAAGGCTGAACCAGGCAGACGCAGCATATTACAATTATCGCAACGCATTACAGGAAAAGGAATCCGCACTTCGACAAAAAATAAAGAGTCGCGAGCTGGTGGATCAGCTTCTTTCGGAGATCAAAGACGAGCTCAATAATCTTAAACTGAATCTTGCGGGCATGCGTGAACGTTTGCACGTTGAATTTAAAATTGAGCTTGATGATATACTTGATGAGCCGCGCAAAACAACTTCGGCTGTTGAAGACCTCCAGGCTTCTGCCGACCGAATGCGCAAGCGCCTCGAGAATATCGGCGAAGTGAATCCAACTGCAATCGAGGCATTTGTCGAAATGAAGAAGCGCTACGAATTTATACTCGAGCAAAAAAATGATCTCACCTCTGCGAAAGAAAGTTTGTTGCAGACAATTGAGGAAGTGGAAGCTACCGCTAATCAGCAGTTCCTTGACACATTCAACAAGGTGAGAGAAAATTTTCAGAAAGTCTTCAAAGCATTGTTCACCGACGAGGACACTGCCGACCTTGTGCTGGAGAATCCGGAAAATCTTGCAGAAACAAGCATTGATGTCATTGCAAAACCTAAAGGCAAAAAGCCGTCATCAATAACGCAGTTAAGTGGAGGCGAAAAGACGCTGACGGCAACTGCTTTATTGTTTTCGATATACCTGATCAAGCCGGCGCCGTTCTGTATACTCGATGAAGTAGATGCGCCTCTGGACGACGCCAACGTTGGTAAATTCACACAAATGGTGCAACAGTTCAGCGACAATTCACAGTTCATCATTGTTACGCACAACAAAATGACCATGAACAGCGTTGACGTGATCTATGGAGTAACCATGCAGGAACCGGGGGTAAGCAAGCTTGTTCCCGTTGATTTCAGGAGCTTGAATTAGATTTCATCCCCTGATACGTTTATGAAGACATTCTTACGCGTCAGCGTATTTTCTATGATCTCGCTATGTTGCCAGGCGCAAATAAGTATTTATGTTGCGCCGGGGCTGATGAATTATGGCGGTGATCTGCAGCCATATTATTGGGCGCTTGTTCAGTCAAATCTTTCCATCACTACCGGTGCAAGTGTGCAATTGACGAAACACCTTAATATAAGGAGTGAGCTTACTTACGGTAAACTACGTGCGTATGATAAGCAGTATTCACTGTATCCAAAAAGAAATCTGAGCTTCTACAGCCATATCAGCGAAATAAATTTTTGCATTGAATACGATATCATCAGCAGCGAGCATAAGTTCAATCCATACTTTTTTTCCGGTGCCGGCTTTTATCATTTTAATCCATACACGTTCACCGAAACCGGGTTGAAAGTGTATTTGCAACCGCTGGGTACCGAAGGCCAGGGTTTGGCAGAATATCCTGATAACACACCCTACGATCTTACGCAGGCCAATATAGTATTTGGCGCCGGCCTGAAATACAGGGTCTCGGATCAATGGAGCTTCGCACTCGAATTTAATTCACGGTATTTGTTCACCGACTACCTGGACGACGTAAGCGGATTTTATCCAAAAGAAGCCGATCTTCTAAATCATGGCCGCTCACTGGCTGCCGAGCTTTCGTTTAGGGGTGATGAACTCGACCCGTCGTTAATGTTCCCGGATGGCAAACCCCGGGGAAATGCAAATGCAACCGATAACTACTATACGTCCATGGTGCGAATAATCTATACAATTCCGAACAGCTCTTTTAGTATAATGACTGGCGAACACCGCTCGCACGGCAGAAAGAGAGACCGTTCTCTCGATTGTCCAAAAAAATTCTAAGGTCATACGGTGGCAATGAAAATTAAGAGCAGCGCGTTTGTGGTAACACGGTCATTGAAACGGAACCTCGCGGGAGTTACATTTGCGCCAAATTATTACATTGTATAAAGCGCTCATCCCTTTCTATATTGTCTGCTTTGCCCTTTACATTTGTTTCACGCGGCAACCCGATTATCTTGACGGTGAGTTTACAAACGGAACCGTCCAATTTGCCGAAGACAGTGTGTCAAAACAACCGATCGCAAAAGCAAGTTTCGGCGTTGATACGATATATTATCTGATAAATGCAGCGTACCCGCTACGCGATCTCACAGAGGGCGAAAAGGTAACTATCATCTATGAAGCTGCAAACCCGCAACAGGCTGCCGTATATAGGTGGTGGGGTTATTGGATAAAATGGGATGAACTTCTTGTTTCCATTCTCATCCCGGTCATTTTTCTGTTTGTCGCAAATGCCATCACCGGCAATCCAACACCTGAATCTTTAATCGAACAGATGGAAGCGGAGAGACCTCCGAAGAGAAGAAAATACGATTGAGGGAAATTTATTTTTCGTTCGTTCTAAACAAAAAAAGAGGGTGACCGCATCCCGCTGGCCACCCTGATTTAACCCTGCTGCAAAAGTTCAAATATTTTTAAGCTATCTAATCGCTTTAGTGAACAATAGACTGAATACATTTTTCGCGGTTTAATCGGTTTAAAAAAATTTTTTGAAGATTCAATCCATTAACGATTCGTTAGCATTTGCGGTTGCTTTTTTGCCGTTGAAGTTTAAGATCGCAACTTTGCTCGTAAAGATTTGATCAATGAAACTGCCTGTTTATATAGTAGATGCGTTTACCGATAAGCTTTTTGGTGGCAACCCTGCGGCGATTTGCCCGTTGCATGAATGGCTTCCCGATAAACTGATGCAAAGCCTGGCTGCGGAAAATAATTTGTCGGAAACAGCATTTGTTATTGAAGAAGACGACCATTACCGCATCCGTTGGTTCACTCCGGCCACAGAAGTAAAGCTTTGTGGCCATGCGACGCTGGCGAGTGCTCACATTTTTTATACGGAACTCAACCATACAAAAAGCGAGGTTTGGTTTGAATCGTTGAGCGGGTTACTGAAGGTTGCAAGAAGGGACCACGATACATATACATTAGACTTTCCTGCGAACCCGCCTGAAGAAACCCACGAAGTGCCGGACAGCATATTTGATGGGCTTGGCACAGATGACGGGATCGTGTTTAAAACGTCCTTCGACTACATGGTTGTTCTTTCCAACCAGCAGCTGATTGAAAATCTTAGGCCGAATTTTGCCTCCCTGGCAAAGGTTAAGGCAAGAGGCGTAGTAGTCACGGCACGCGGAAACGAAGTTGATTTTGTTTCCAGGTGTTTCTACCCGCAGAGCGGGATCAATGAAGATCCGGTCACGGGGTCGGCACATACCATCATGGTACCTTACTGGGCAGGCGAGTTGAAGAAGACGGCGCTCAGAGCTATCCAGCTTTCCAAACGGCGGGGTTACCTTGAATGTGAATTAAAAAATGACCGCGTGCTCATGAGCGGCAATGCCGTCACCTACCTAAAAGGCGAATATATCGTTTGATGACAGCGGAAAAAAAACTTATCGTCTATACGGACGGCGCAGCCCGCGGCAACCCCGGCCCCGGCGGTTATGGCGCAATATTAATGTATGGCGATAACGTGAAAGAGCTTTCTGCCGGCTACCGGTTGACCACTAACAACCGGATGGAATTGATGGCGGTGATAGCCGCATTGCAAGCGCTCAAAAGAAAGAACATTCCGTTAACGATCTATACCGATAGCCAGTACGTTTTGAATTCTGTTGAAAAAAAATGGCTCGATAACTGGATCCGCACTGATTTTAAGGGCGGCAAGAAAAACAAGGATCTTTGGATGCAGTATTATCACCTCGCTAAAGATTACGCAATAAACTTTGCCTGGGTAAAGGGACACGCTGAAAACATCTACAACAACCGCTGCGACGAACTTGCAACCGCAGCAGCCGATGGCAAGAATTTATTAATCGACGAAGGCTATGAAAAAATTGAAACCAAACTGCTCTAAAAATAATACTCCTATTTTTGCCCACTTTTTAAACGAACCTCTTCGAAAGACGAAGACACAGGAATGATTATGAAAGTAATGAAGTTTGGCGGCACCAGTGTTGGCACGCCGCAACGCATGAACCAGGTGCTTACCTTGATCACCGAAACGGATGGACCGACGATCGTGGTGTTGAGCGCCCTCAGCGGAACAACAAATGCGCTTGTGCACATCAGCGAAGCAATTTCGGAAGGCTATCGTGATGTTGCAAAACGAAAGATCGATGAACTTGAACAGCACTACAGGAACTTTGTGCAAGACCTCGTTCAAACGGAAACAGGCAGGCAAAAAGCGCATACCATCGTAACCGAGCATTTTGAATTTCTGAACATAATTCTTAGGATATCATTCAGTGAAGCGTTGAATAAAGACATTCTCGCACAGGGCGAATTATTAAGTACAAAATTATTTTGCGTTTTTCTTGAAGAAAAGTCAATTGACCATGTTCTGCTGCCAGCACTCGAGTTCATGAGCGTTGATACGAACGGCGAACCACAGATCGGAAGCATAAAAGTGAAACTCAGCCAGTTGCTCGAGCATTACCAGCAAAAAAAATTATTTGTAACGCAGGGCTACATATGCCGCAATGCACGTGGTGAAGTTGACAATCTAAAACGTGGCGGGAGCGATTACACCGCATCGCTTATTGCGGCCGCAGTTACTGCAAACGTGTGCGAGATATGGACCGACATCAGTGGTTTGCACAACAATGACCCGCGTATGGTTGATAAAACAGTTCCGGTGCATCACCTCAGTTTCGATGAAGCTGCGGAGCTTGCTTATTTTGGCGCGAAGATCCTTCACCCGGCATGCATTTGGCCTGCTCGTTCATACAACATCCCCGTAAAACTTCTGAATACAACAGAACCCGGAGCGCCAGGTACAACCATTCAGCAGGCTGCGATGACTGTGGGCGTGAAGGCGGTGGCGGCAAAGGATGGCATCATCGCGATCAAGATCAAGAGCAGCCGTATGTTACTTGCGTACGGTTTTTTGAGGAAGGTCTTTGAAGTGTTCGAAAAATACAAAACTTCCATTGACATGATCACTACGTCGGAAGTGGCGGTTTCTGTGACGATCGATGATCCTACAAACCTTCAGCAGATCATCAAAGAATTGGAACCTTTGGGAACGGTTGAAACTGATACTGACGAAACCATTGTATCGATCGTTGGTAACGAGATCGCCAAAACCTCGGAGATCCTTCAAAAAATATTCAATGCGATCAGTTCCGTGCCTGTACGGATGGTCAGCTACGGAGGAAGCCGTCATAACATTTCGCTGCTTGTACCCTCGACGTATAAACAACAAACGCTTCAATTATTGAATAAAGGGGTGTTTGGATTATGATGTGAGAAGTGAAATCTGAGAGCGCTTTTTATTGACCTTCACTTTACGATTCGCGTCTTCTCCTTTGCCTTCTTCGCCTGTCGCGATATTTAAGGATGGGAACTTTACTTTCAGTTCCATTAAGCAGGCGATTAATATTTTTTTGGTGTGTGAGTATCACCATCAATGCCACTGCCACAGAAAAAATTCTGTATAAAGTAACGTCGTCGTTAAAGATAAAGAGGATGAAAACCGCGAACGCAATGCTGGAAAGTATGGAGCTTAATGAAACAAAACGGGTTAAGTACAATACCAATAGAAACACTCCGATGCAACACACTGCGACAAGTGGCTGGATGGCGAGGATCATACCAAATAAAGTGGCAACTCCTTTTCCCCCGCGAAACCCTGCCCATATCGGAAAGATGTGGCCGGCCACTGCTGCAAGCCCCAGGCCTATCATAAAATTTGTGCGGTCCCAGTCATTCGTCATGTAGTATGGAAGAAGTATATACAGCGATGTTGCAATTATGCCTTTCGCCATGTCGATGATCATCACGAACGTGCCCCAGCGCGAACCAAGAACACGATAGGTATTCGTCGCGCCGGCGTTGCCGCTGCCATAGTCCCGAATATCGATTCCGAAGTAGTATTTACTAACCCAAACTGCTGTAGGAATAGAACCAATGAGATAAGCTGCTATTATCAATAATAGTTCGTTCATTGGGAGCCAACATGGTTAAAGTAGGACGACAAATATAAGCCCAATGAATTAAAAAAATCATTTAAAATAAAAAATACCATCTGGCGCCGGAGGTTGCCACACAAATGATGTTTAATTGGCTAATTTTTAGACAGTTGTAGCAAAATCCAACCCTCCCGTTCTTGTCGGGTTGCGACTCTCAATTTCAGCTCTTCTGCCCGCTGTAATATAGGTGCTTCATCGCTGGTAAGTAACCCGCTAAGAAGGAGTTGCGCGCCCGGTTGCATCATCTCATGCAATGAAAAAAAATTTTCAAAAATTATGTTCTTGTTAATGTTTGCGAGGATCATATCACACTTGTAAACATCAGTTGGTTTGTCAGACAACGCAAGCTGAATTTTGTTGCAATTATTTTGCCTTATATTTTCTGCAGCATTTTCAATGCAGCGTTCATCATTATCGACCGCGATAACATTTGTGGCACCTAGTTTTTCAGCGAGTATTGCAAGCAAACCGGTTCCTGTCCCAAAATCAAATACCATTTTATTAAGAAAGTCGAGTTCGCACATTTGTTCGATCATCATATAAGTGGTCGCATGATGCCCGGTGCCAAAACTCATTTTCGGTGTTATGATGATCTCGTGCAGCACGTTTTTTACCGGCTGATGGAATTCTGCTCTTACCGCAACATGATCGTTGATGATCACCGGTTGAAAATTTGACTCCCATAACTCGTTCCAGTTCTGTTCTGCAATAAATGTTTTATCGGCAGCGACGTTATATTTTCGGATGATCGCCTCAACGGCATCGTTATTTTCTTCGATAGAAATGAATGCGAGTAACGAATCATCCTTTTCTTCAAATCCATCAAAACCTATAGCGGCAAGTTCCGCGATCAAAATTTCCCGGAGATATTTTTCGCCTGTGTAAAAAGTATACTGAAGATGACCCTGCTGCACGGCTACATGGTTTCTTCAAAGATATTTTCCTGGAATGCATTTGAACGCAAGAGTCGATAATGATTGTGGAGCGAGGTAATTAGCGGAAATTGCCTGTACGGCAGATTGTGTTTGTTGGCAAAGTCGCGGATAATTTGGGTGACTTCGGGGTAATAAACATGATTTATGGATGGGAACAAATGATGGGCGATATGATAATTGAAGCATCCCATAAAAAACCTGATGAACCAGTTGTCTTCCGACACATCGTTGGTGCAGTTGAGTTGGTGACGCAACCACCCTGTAGGCATTTGGCCAGTGCCATCCGGCATTGGGAACTCACTTTCCGTACTCGCGTGCGGCGTTAATAGAACGAGTAACGAAATGATGCTGGCAGTAAAGGCCATGATAAGAAAACCAGTGATCGCCTGGCCCCAACTGATGTGCAATAAAAGCACCGGCAGAACTATTGTATAGAAGAAAAAAATTGCTTTGAACAGAAACAATTTTGCATATTCAATAGCGGGAATTTTTTCCATCACCTTCCACACCAATTTCTTCCGGTTGAAAAAATCCCTGAAATCTCTTACCAGCAACCAGTTTAATAAATATAATGGGTAGACCAAAGGCAAATAAATGTGCTGGTACTTGTGCATCTTAGAGAAAGGAGCATGCGGAAACACCCTTGCGAGCGGGCTTTGCTCAAAATCGCTATCCCAGCCCATCACGTTTGGATAATTATGATGCAGTCGAATGTGACGTAATCTCCAGGTATAACTGTTGGCGCCCATTATGTCGAGCAGATGCACATACCAGTTATTAACGCGTTTTCTCCGGAAAAGGGTATTATGAACCGCTTCATGGATAAGATTCAGAAAGTTCAGAACAACCAAAATACCCATGAAAAAGTAGCAGACGTAATATATCGAATCATGTAGCGCGAATCTAAGCGCAGTAAGATAAAACAGGGCATACAGAGCAGGAAACAGGATAGCCTTTAAGATGATGTCGCCTCTTCTTACAGGTTCCAAATCCTTAACGGTGGCGTTTACTTCCTGTCTTAGCTGCAAGAACAATTCAGTGTCTGCATGTTTGACGAAAGATGGTTTCGTTATCAGCTCGGTCATAAATGTCCGTTTTTCATCGCCGGTGGCGATACGGCAACCCGCCGAAGGTTTTCTGAACGTAAAATTAGTATCTATTTTTTTTGGAAGATAATTTTTGCCTGAAGATTTTATACAGAAGCATATATAACTGCGTTGTTGGCAAACTATTATTGCATAAAATTGCAGATGGCGTGCACATAAATAATGCAATGATTGCTGGCGTTTTTATGCGCGACAAAATTACCCACGTATTAACTTGGATATATGAAACTCGTCTCATACCTGAATGAGGAACATGATCAACTTGCATTGCTTGAAAATAATTTGCTGTACAATACGGACCTTCTCCACCCGGAGTTGCCCGCTTCGATGACCATGTTTCTCAATTACTGGCAGGACAATTATGAACTTGCCCTGAACCTGCAGCAGGCGATCATCGACAATTTGATCGGGAAAGAAAGGGGCCGCCCATTGGAGGGCGCGACTATATTGGCCCCGGTGCCTTTTCCAAACAGTTGCCGTGACGGCTATGCATTTCGTCAACACGTGGCTGCTGCGCGCAGAAACCGGAAAGTTCCCATGATACCCGAGTTTGATCAGTATCCCGTTTTTTATTTTGCAAATCATCACAGCGTTCAAGGTCCCGGGCCAGTTATGTGCATGCCCGACCATTTTGAAAAGTTGGATTTTGAACTGGAGGTTGCGATCGTGATCTCAAAGCTTGGCAGGAATATTCCTGCAGAAGAGGCCGACGACTACATAGCGGGCTTAATGATCATGAATGATCTTAGTGCACGCAGTTTGCAAATGGAAGAGATGCTCTTAAACCTGGGGCCTGCAAAGGGAAAAGATTTTTCGACGGCAACCGGTCCGTGGTTGGTCACGCTTGACGAATTGGAACCGTATGAAATAGCGCCGCGCGAAGGACATACAGGTAAGAACTGGAACTTAAAAATGAAATGCTCCGTCAACGGTGTGTTAGTTAGTGAAGGAAACCTTGGCGATATGGACTGGACCTTCGCAGAGATCATTGAACGTGCTTCCTATGGGGTAACACTGTATCCGGGTGATATTATCGGCAGCGGTACAGTGGGCACCGGATGTTTTCTAGAATTAAATGGCACCGGTAAACTGAACGACCCGAATTACGCTGAGCAATGGCTGAAAGAAGGTGACATCGTCGAAATGGAAGTAGATGCGCTGGGTTCTCTCTCAAATGCTATCGTAAAAGAAGACAGCGATTTTTCGATATTGGCGAAGAAAAAAATTGCGGCTTCATAATTACTGATTGTGCTTACACTCTGGATAAACGATCTTAAGCTAATCGACAAAGTAAATTGGTTACAATATTCCATTGCCCCAAGGCCTATAGCATTGGCAAGCACTATAGATGCAGTTGGCAACGTGAACCTCAGCCCATTTAGTTTTTTCAATCTTTTTTCATATAACCCGCCGCTCGTGATCTTTTCTCCGTCGAGAAGAGGCCGGGATAATACAACCAAACACACGCTTGAAAATATTTACGAAGTACCAGAAGTGGCTATCAACATTTGCGATTACGACATGGTACACCAGGTAAGTTTGTCGAGCACTGAATATCCGAGGAACACGGATGAATTCATCAAAGCAGGATTTACGAGATTACCGTCAACCGTTATAAGGCCTCCGCGCGTGAAAGAGGCGAAGGTGCAACTGGAGTGTAAGGTAACGGAAGTAAAAAGCCTTGGTGAGACGGGAGGCGCAGGGCAACTGGTGCTTGCAGAAGTAATATGCATGCATGTTGATGAGAGCGTCCTGAATGATGACAGATCCATGATCGCACAAACAAAGCTGCATCATGTGGCGCGTCTTGGAGGAGATTGGTATTGCGTGGTGGATGAAACAAATCTTTTCAGGCTACCTAAACCAAATAGGGAGTTAGGTATAGGCGTTGACAGTTTACCGGAAAGTATCCGCAACAGCGAAATACTAACCGGTAATGAATTGGCGCACCTCGCCAACGTTAAAGAGATGCCGCTGGTAGATCCTGCTTTTGACGACGAGCAACTCAGGAACATCATTCAATATTTTTCGGTTGATCCATCTGAAATGGAAAAAGAACTACATCGGTACGCTAAACAACTGCTTGCACAAAATAAACTGCATGAAGCATGGCAGGTACTGCTTGCCGGCATCTAAACTTCGAAAAATATAATTGACATTTGCGAACGATGAAAAAGGTGTTTGTCTTCATTTTCCTTTTTGCATACGTTCTTGCTTCTTCTCAACAGATCACATGCAAAGTGGTTGATGCAAATTCAGGAGCAGCTTTACCGTTCGCTACCGTCGCATTTACTAAGACCAAATTATTCTTGTACACGGATATCTCCGGGCAATTTTCCTTTTCGAAAACCGAAGAACTCGCTAATGACACTATCAGGGTACAATATCTTTCTTATGGTACTGCCATCGTTCCGGTGGCGACCGTTACAGATGGTTTTGTTATTCGCCTTGCAGCTAAAGCAAATTTGCTGCAGAATGTAACGGTCACCGCATGCAATAACCCGAAAACTGTAATGGTGAATAAGATTTCCGGTAAGGCGAAAGAGTATATTGGTCCCGGTCCTGAAACGCGGATGATCATCATCAGCCGGTTTGCAAATTCAAAGAACTTATCTGGCTTCGTTAACACGATCGAATTTTATTCAGGCAGTTTTATTGAAAAAGCCCAGGTGCCGGTGCGAATACATTGGTATACGTGGGATGATTCGACCAATATGCCCGACCAGGAAATAACCGATACAAGTATTATTGTATATCCTTATCGCCAGGGCTGGAACAAATTTCCAGTTCCTGCCAAAACAATATATTACCCGAATAAAGGTTTAGTGCTTGGCCTTGAATTTATTTATCCAGTGGAATATAAAAAACAATACACCTCGCTAACCACTGAAAAAGAAAGACTCGCCTGGCTTAATGATATGAATCACCGGTGGAAACTCGGTATGCAAACGACGCGCGTTGAGAAAGAAGGAACATTCTTTATCGTTAATAATGAAGGCGTGGCTTCTTATACAAAAAAAAGCAACTATAGTTATTTGAAACCGGCCGTTCGAATTACGATCGAAACCTGCAACCAATAACCATGTATTCGTCCCTCTCATGCTTTGCTGTGTTTGTGTAGCAAACAAATAAATTTTCCCGTTGCTGCTTTTATTTCTTATTTTTTGTTTGATTTAAAACGCCAACCTCATGACACTAAGAGATCCAGCGGTACTTGAAGTACTGAAAGCAAAACCTGCGATCACAACAACGCCTGGCGGTAAAGAAATTCCATATCCATATCCTTCGCCCGAAGATTGGAGAGATGAATGGATCTATTTTTTGCTGGTCGATCGTTTTAATAATCCTCTTGCTGCGCCGAAGCCAAACGAATTTCCCTGTAACACATACCAGGGTGGAAACTTTGCGGGCATAAAGCAACAGTTACCTTATCTGAAAGAGCTTGGCGTCGGGGCCATTTGGATCTCGCCGGTGCTGATCAACCCGCAATGGTTCACCGACTATTGGGGTGGTTATGGCATTTTTGATTTCACACGCATCGAACCGCGGTTCTGCAGCGATCCTGCCGCAGCGCTCGCAGACCGCACTGTGGCTGATCGTGAATTCAGGCAACTGGTTGATGAAGCGCATGCGGAAGGAATATACATCATACTCGATATCGTACTCAATCATGCAGGCGATCTGTTTAACTATGAAGGAATACAGGACACAAGAGAATACCGTGAACAAGGTGTGTATGATATCTTCTGGCGGAATGAAGCCGGCGTTCCGCAAGGAGACCGCATGCAGATCGAATCTGTTTCGGGTCTAAGTGAAAATGAAGGTGTGTGGCCACAGGAATTTCAGCACAACAAATTCTTTCGGCGCAAAGGTGGGAACGATACGTTCGGCGACTTTGGAAGATTGAAAGAACTGGCAACGGATCAGCAGGATGAGATTACCGGTAGATTTGATGTGCGACAAAACTTAATTCTGGCCTATCAGTATCTTATCGCAAAATTCGACCTTGACGGATTCCGGATAGATACACTTCAGTATATAGAACCGGAATTCGCACGTGTGTTCGGCAATGCAATGCGTGAATATGCGCAGCAAATAGGGAAGAAAAATTTTTTCACATTTGGCGAAGTTTGGCAGGACGATGATGAGGTGAGGATCGCAGAGTTTATAGGGCGGGATACTGACGTCGATACTGATTTTATCGGGGTTGATGCTGCGATAGATTTTCCAATGCGCAAACGGCTTGTACAGGTTTGCAAAGGCTTCGCGCCGCCGGCAATTCTCGCCACGCATTTCGATCACCGCAGGACGATCTTAAAAAAGATAATCAGCTCGCACGGTGACGCCGGAAAGTTCTACGTTACATTTTTAGATAATCATGATCTGAATGAACGTTTTCATCAACACGATTTCATGGGTCAAACGGAAATCGCGCTCACGTGCCTGATGACCATGCAGGGCATTCCATGCATATATTATGGCAATGAACAAGGTCTTGAAGGAAGTGGCGACCGGCGCGAATTTGTACGTGAGGCGCTGTGGGGACGGGCGAATGCGTTCGCGCAGGATCATCATTTATACAACCATATCAAAGATCTCAGTGCGCTGCGGAATATGTATCCTGCGTTGCGTTATGGCAGGCAATATTTCAGGCAATGCAGCGGGAACAAATCGGATTTTGGATACTCACCGTTCAACGGTGGCGTGATCGCGTTTTCAAGGATCCTAAACGGCCAGGAACTTTTGGTAGTAGCCAACACAAACACTGTCGATGCCATAACTGTTTCGATTGTGGTAGATCAGAATTTGCACAAGGAGGGTGACAGCATGGAGGTTGTTTTCCCGTTCAATGATGTGTGGCCGCTAGAGAACAAGTGCATTACAATTGGAGATCTTCGCACCATCCGTTTAACTATACCGCAGGGAAAAGCATTTGTGATCACAGGGTAGTTTTTAAGTTAGCAACGAACCACCAGAAACAAAAAAGCAGGAAGAACGCTCCTCCTGCTTTTTTTATCGAATATTGTTACTCCTATTCTTCATCGTCAAAGTTCATCGCTTCGCGGGTAGTTGCCAGCAATTCATATTCTTCTTTACTGCCCACGATCATATTCTCAAATTCGCGTAAGCCCGTACCAGCCGGAATAAGATGCCCGGTTATCACGTTCTCTTTCAATCCAAGCATATCATCGCTCTTACCCTGGATTGCTGCAGAACTCAACACCTTTGTCGTTTCCTGGAATGATGCAGCAGAGATCCAGCTTTGAACGCCAAGTGAAGCTTTCGTAATACCCAGCAACACCGGCTTCGCGGTTGATGGTTCTGCATCTCTCACCTGTACAAGTTTCTTATCCGCACGACGAAGAACGGAATTCTCTTCTCTTAATTCGCGCAAAGAAATGATCTGGCCCGAACGAAGTTTCGCACTATCACCGGAGTCGATCACCACTTTCTTTTCAAAGATGCGGTCATTTTCTTCGATGAAATCAAACCTGTCCTCGAGGTCTTCTTCGAGGAACTTACTATCGCCGGCATCTACGATTTCTACTTTTTTCATCATTTGACGCACGATAACCTCGATGTGCTTATCATTGATACGCACACCTTGTAAGCGATATACTTCCTGTATTTCATTTACCACATATTCCTGAACCGCGAAAGGTCCTTTAATAGACAGAATGTCGGCAGGCGCAATTTGGCCGTCGCTCATTGGAGTTCCGGCTTTTACAAAGTCGCCGTCCTGTACAAGGATCTGCCTTGTAAGAGGAACGAGATATTTCTTGACAATGCCGTCTCTTGCTTCAACAATTATTTCCCTGTTACCACGCTTCACGTTTCCGAACGCAACCACACCGTCTATTTCTGAAACGACGGCCGGGTTACTCGGATTTCTTGCTTCGAAAAGCTCTGTTACGCGTGGCAGACCTCCCGTGATGTCTCCTGACTTACGCAGCGTCCTTGGAATTTTCACGATCACTTCCCCTGCTGTCACCGCATCGCCTTCTTCAACAATGAGGCGGCTTCCAACAGGCAGGTTGTAAGTTTTTATATCTTTTCCCTCTACCAGGATGGAAGGAATCTTTGTTTTATCTTTTGATTCAATAACCACTTTGTCACGGTGGCCGGTTTGTTCATCAGACTCTTCACGGAACGTAATCCCCTCAATAACATTTTCGAACCGCGCTGTACCTGCTACCTCTGCCACAACTACATTGTTGAACGGATCCCACGTACAGATCACATCGCCTTTCTTCACGTGCTGTCCGTCCTTTACTGCGAGAACTGCACCATAAGGGATGTTGTTAGTGATAAGCAGGCGGTCATTTTTCATGTCCATGATACGAACCTCACCCGTACGACCGATCACGACATGTATCTTTTGTCCTTCTGCATTTTGAGCAGGTACTGATCGCAAACCGTCAAACTGTATCGTTCCGTCAAACTTTGCAGTCAACGAAGATTCAACAGATGCAGATCCCGCAACACCACCCACGTGGAAGGTACGCAACGTAAGCTGCGTTCCCGGTTCGCCGATAGACTGCGCAGCTATAATTCCTACCGCGTCTCCTTTTTGTGCGAGGTATCCGGTAGCTAAATTTTTACCGTAACATTTTACGCAGACCCCGCGCTTGCTTTCGCAGGTAAGTACGGAGCGTATTTCTACATTTTCAATTCCGGAATCATCGATCTGTTTAGAAACATCCGGCGAAATTTCTTCACCTGCTTTAATGATCAATTCATCCGTTTGAGGATCGTAAACATCGTGCAATGAAGTACGTCCCATGATGCGATCAGCGAGCGATTCGATCACGTCTTCGTTATCTTTCAATGCAGAAGTTGCAATACCGCGTAGTGTTCCGCAATCCTCTTCGGTGATCACAACATCTTGCGCAACGTCAACTAAACGACGGGTGAGATAACCGGCATCCGCTGTCTTCAATGCGGTATCGGCCAAACCTTTTCTCGCACCGTGTGTTGAAATGAAGTAATCCAATACGTTCAATCCTGCTTTGAAGTTGGACAGGATCGGGTTTTCAATTACTTCGGATCCGGATGAACCACTTTTTCTTGGTTTTGCCATCAATCCCCTGATACCGACGAGCTGTTTTACCTGCGTCTTAGATCCGCGGGCACCAGAGTCAAGCATCATGTAAACAGAATTGAAACCCTGCTTATCCGCTGCCAGCTCACGTATCAGCGTTTCTGTAAGACGTGTATCAACACGGCTCCAGATATCGATGATACCATTATATCTTTCGTTATTTGTAATTAAACCTGAATTATAGTTATCCCAAACTTCATCAACTTCGCCGGTTGCATTGTCGATCATATCCTGTTTTGTA
>DASQJI010000588.1:0-3147 GCA_035631175.1 Parafilimonas sp. | reverse complement strand
AAAGCGGCTCATTTTGGATGAAGCAAATTTTAGGCGGCGCTTTTTTAACGATCGGTATGACCGGATTAGACCAGGAGATGATGCAAAAGAATATCAGTGTGCGCACGCTTAAAGATTCTCAAAAAAATATGTTCACATTTAGCATAATCTCTGTCGGCGTGAATTTTCTTTTTTTGTTCCTCGGCGGATTACTGTATGTTTTTGCTGCATCGAACAACGTTGCCATAAAGGGTGACGACCTTTTTCCGACAGTTGCATTGCATTATATGCCGGCGGTGGTTTCAATCATTTTTATTATCGGACTGATATCGGCTTTATTTCCGAGTGCCGACGGTGCGCTCACCGCACTGACATCTTCTTTTTGTATCGATATCCTTGGCATAAGAAGGAGGGAAGAACTCAGCGAACGGGAGAGAAAAAGAACACGGCTGCTGGTGCATTTTACGTTCGCATGCATTTTTTGTCTGTGCATAATGGTGTTTAAGTGGATAAATGACAAGTCGATCATAAATATCATTCTCACTGTGGCAGGATATACTTACGGACCGTTACTCGGGCTGTTTTCGTTTGGCATTTTTACAAAAAGAATTTTGCCTCAATCGGCCGCAATCGTGGCTGTATGTTTTGCTGCACCGATACTCTGCTACCTGCTCAGTCTAAATGCTGTTAAATGGTTTAACGGTTATCAAATCGGGATCGAGTTGTTGCTTATAAACGGATTGGTTACCTTCGCCGGCCTTTTCTTCATCTCAAAAAAGCCTCCTGTTGCCTGATGCAATGGATCGAGCCCATCGCGGAAGAATACGCGTCGTTACACACCTCCGCGTTGGATGAAACTCTTCAACAGATCTATGATGATACAATTGCAAATCACCCGGAATCTGGAATGATGAGCAGCCCTGTGCAGGGCAAATTCCTGGAATTCATCAGTTGTATGCTGCGGCCGAAGTACATTTTGGAGATAGGAACTTTCACCGGTTTTAGCGCGATATGTTTGGCAAAAGGACTGCAGGACGGTGGTGAATTGCACACAATAGAGCTTCGTGATGACGATGCTAACAGGGCGTGGAAAAATATTTCTTTGGCAGGAATGCACAAAAAAATACATTTACACAGAGGTGATGCTCACACGATCATACCGGAGCTGAACTACAAATGGGACTTTGTATTTATAGATGCGGATAAAACTTCCTATATAACATACTATGAGGAAGTATTGCAACGTTTAAGTGAACGTGGCCACATTTTGGCGGATAATGTGCTGTTTCACGGCCAGGTTCTGGAAGAAAAGATTGACGGCAAGAATGCCAAAGCCATTGAAAGTTTTAACAAACATATACTTAAGGATCAGCGAACAGAGCAGGTGTTTCTAACCATAAGAGACGGCCTGCTGCTTCTAAAAAAGAAATCTTCATGAAGAAATTGATCGTGTTCTTTTTTTCTGCTGTATTATGGTTCAGCGGACAAGCTCAATACAACGATGCGGTTTTAGCCTACATTGACGAGTACAAAGACCTCGCGATTGATGAAATGGTGCGCACCGGCGTGCCTGCGTCCATCACTTTGGCGCAGGGAATCCTTGAATCGCAGGCCGGTCAAAGCGACCTTACGCTCGAATCAAACAATCATTTTGGAATTAAGTGCAAGGATGAATGGACGGGAAACGTCGTGTATCATGATGACGATGCAAAAAACGAATGCTTCCGCAGCTATTCATCTGCTGAACAGTCGTACCGCGACCACTCGGATTTCCTGAGATCACGCCCTAATTACGCTCCGCTATTTGATCTCGATGTGACGGATTACAAGGCGTGGGCTTACGGGCTGAAGAAATGCAGGTATGCCACCAGCTCTACTTATGCGCAATCGCTGATCAATTATATAGAAAAATATAACCTGGAACAATATACGGATATCGCGTTGCAAGGAAGTCGCCAAATGAATGTGGCCTCATCGAACGTGCACATGCAACAAAATTTTGCCTTCACCAACACGCGCAATGTGGTTGTTGAAACAACACCGCGCAATGATCCCGGTGCTGCTAATTATCCTGCCGGTGTATTTAGGATCAACCAGACAAATGTATTGTACGCAAAGGCTGGCACTTCGTTATTTGCAATAGCGAGCCAGTTCAGTATTCCCTATAATAAATTGCTCCAGTACAACGACCTCGATAAGGTTGACATCTTGCCCCAGGGCACACTTATCTATCTCGAGAAAAAACAAAAGCGGGGTGCGAAAGATTATCATGTTGTTTCTCACAATGAGAACGTGTATGATATAGCGCAGGAAGAAGGCGTTCAACTTGAAAGCCTCCTCGCATACAATAACATGCAGAAAAATAGTCAGCCCAAAGCGGGTGACAAAATTTTGCTGCATGGAGACAGCCGCAAATTGTTTTAATGTAGTTTGCAGCAAATCTTTGCTGCATGGAAAGCGTACGTATTCACGATAAGGTCTTTGTTCCTTACCTGCCGCAACACGAAATAGAAGCCGCGATCAAAGATCTCGCTGCACGGATCGATGCGGATTATGCCGGCGAACGCCCTCTATTCATTCCAATTCTGAACGGCTCTTTTATGTTCTCGTCGGAGCTGTTTAAATCCCTGAAAGTCCCTTCCGAAATTTGCTTCATTAAACTGGCCTCTTATAAAGGAACCACATCTGCCGAGCATGTGATCACTTCTATCGGTCTCGACACAAATATCAGTGGGAAGCATGTCATCATTCTCGAAGACATCATCGACACAGGCAAAACGCTGAGTCAATTTCTACCGCAGTTATATAACCAGCATCCTGCATCTTTGAAGATAGCTGCTATGTTGCACAAAAAGGATGCAACGGTATACGACGTTCCGCTTGACTATTGCTGCTTTTCTATTCCGGACAAATTTGTGGTTGGATTTGGTTTAGATTATGATGGACTTGGCCGCAATATCCCGGCTATCTATCAACTGGACGAATAGTTTAAGAGAAGACCTCTTTCACTTTTTCAAAAAAGCTTTTTTCGCTCTTTCCGGGTTGCGGTTTAAAATTCGGGCTTGAATTCATGCGGTCCAGCATTTCTTTTTCTTCATGCGTAAAATTTTGTGGCGTCCAGACATTTACGTGAATGAGTTGGTCGCCGCGGCCGTAACCATTCACTTC
>DASQJI010000587.1:0-2130 GCA_035631175.1 Parafilimonas sp. | reverse complement strand
GCATGAGTCATGGTTGCCGGGTGATTGATCAAACTTTCGACACCGCCAAGGCTCTCTGCGAGTGAAATAATTTTCGTTGACGACACGACTCTTTTGAGTTCTGCAGCGCTGTCATCTTTTAATTCAAAACTAAGCATGCCGCCAAACCCGTGCATTTGTTTCCTGGCGATGTCGTGATTTGGATGATCTTCAAACCCGGGCCAATATACTTTGGCAACTTTTGGATGACTGCGCAAATAGTTCGCTATGGTTTCTCCATTCTCGCAATGTCGTTGCATTCGTATATGTAACGTTCTTATTCCCCGCAACACGAGAAAGCAATCCTGCGGGCCTGGCACCGCACCGCAACTTTTTTGAATAAAATATAATTCATCCCTGAGCGACTGCTCGTTGATAACAAGGCAGCCCTGGATCACATCGCTGTGCCCACCGAGATATTTTGTGGAAGAATGCATCACAATGTCTGCTCCGAGATCAAGCGGATTTTGCAGGTAGGGTGAGGCGAAAGTATTATCAACCGCAACCAACGCTTTGCGCTGCTTTGCAAGAGCGGATACTGCCGAAATATCAACGATATTCATCAGTGGATTGGTTGGCGTTTCAAGCCATATGAGTTTTGTATTCTCATTCATTACGTTTTCTACATTCTTCAAGTCAACCATATTGACGTAATGAAATTTAATTCCAAACTTTTCAAACACCTTTGAGAAAAGGCGATACGTGCCGCCATACATATCGTTGGCTGCTATTACTTCATCTCCCGGTTTGAGTAGTTTGATCACGGCATCAGTTGCAGCTACGCCGCTGCTGAATACCAAACCAAACTTCCCGTTTTCAATTTCTGCACATGCTCTCTCCAAAGCAAAGCGGGTCGGATTTTGAGAACGTGCATATTCATATCCTTTGTTGTTTCCGGGCGCCGCTTGCACATACGTAGACGTTTGATAAATAGCAGGCGTAATAGAGCCTGTAGACGGATCGGGCTCAGCCCCGGCACGGATATATTTTGTCGCCGTTTTCAAGCGACTGTTGCCAGGCGTAGTATTCGTGTCGTCATTCATTTGCTCAGGAAATTTTGAATTTATTTAATTGATAGTTGAGTGAAATTTTTGAAATGCATGTACCAACTCTCATGGCGCACAAAGATTATGAAAATTCCACTCTTAACCGGCAACGCCATAACCATTCATCACCGGATTAACAGACGTTAACAAATTCCATCAAAGAAGAGAAAAGAGTGCAGGCATCTTATTTCAGCGGTATAATATCCGGCTTTGTGATTCGATTTCTATGTTTCGGTGTTCAAGCAACCAACAAAATCAAAGTTCATAACTCCATTTAACAAACCAGCGGTGTATAATGGGTTGACTCGTATTTAATGCGCCCTGTAAATTCATGGATTCAATTACCAATAAAAAGAGATGTTATGAAAAAATTAGTTTCCTATGCTGCGAGCATGCTTATCGTTCTTTCCGTAGCTGCTGCGCCAGATTCAAAGACCATCCGATTGTTCAACCAAACTTTCCCGAACGCACAAAACGTAAAATGGTACGACAATACATCTGGTCACTATGCATACTTCACGCAAAACGGTTATTCAGAACGGGCGTTATTCAGCAAGCAAGGCCAGTTCATTTGCTCATGGAAATACGGAGATGAGAAAATTCTTCCGACTAACATCATGATGGCCATCAGCAAAAGATACAGCGATGGGAAGGTTATCGGCGCTACTGAATATACGGAAGGTGATAACATGAGCTATGAAGTTAAAGTCACAAAGGGCGCCAACTGGTATAATGTGAACTTACTCCCTGATGGCACAATCGTTAACGAAGCGAAGTATAAAAATTAAAGCGGTCAGCGGAACAAGTACGCTGCCGAAAGATATCGCCAGTCGAAATTATCGTCATCATGTGCGGCTTTCGCCTGAACGGGTTGGTCCAGTACTTTCTTTAATAACACCCCCTGCTTTACAAGTTCTTTCCGGCCTTCCATTATCATTTCTTTAATAGCGGGATCCTGCAGCCATTTTTTCTGAGGCGGTTCATAAGCCGTCTTGTCTTTTCTCCAGGCAATTTCTGCAGGCAACCAGGTTTGTATGGCTTTACGAAGTATCCACTTTGTGAAGCC
>DASQJI010000586.1:0-7049 GCA_035631175.1 Parafilimonas sp. | reverse complement strand
AAATAAATTGTCATTTATCGCAGCAAGATGTCCAAGCAAATAAATGCCGCTGTTTCTTCCGGGCGCCGTTTGCGCCGACAATTGTTCATCTGAAAGCGCATCAAGCAATTTGTTTGCTTCATTGTTTTGATTTTGCCATGCGAGCATCACCATTTTTACAAACAACGCGTCGGCGGTATTCTTTTCAGTTGCATCCATGTTTCGTATTTTTTAAATGTGCGATAATTATTTCGACCAATACAAAATAAACTTTGGGCGTGGCCCGATACAAGCCGGGTCGCACAAGTTCTCATTTATTTGTCCAATAATCAGCGACAGTGACCTCGCTTGCAACAGGGAGCGAAAGTTTGAACAGTTGTGAATAGTCCGGCATTTTTCTATAGCTGTCCATGTCTTCTTTCGACGCGAAACTGGTTACATAAACATGCTTTACCACGCCGGTATCGCGCATTGAAATATTTACGCCGGTTTCAAAATCTTTTACCATGCCGCCTTTCGATAGACTGCGGTACAGATCGTCTAACGCCTTAACGCTGTCCGTAGGTGCATCAGTCTTAAATGTTATGATCACAATGTGCCTTAAAACAGCGTTGCCGTTTTGTGCGTTTAAATTATTGGCATGCGCGATCGTCAATAGAAGGAGGGACATCATCAATATCTTTCTCATTGAAAAGAAGTTTAGAACTGTAAGCTAATCATAATTTTGATCGTTCGTTTTCACGCGTATAAGCTTGTACTGTGTCAGCCAGTTTTTTCGTCGCAGCAGTTATAACGTGAGCTTAAAAATTCCTGATCATGCAGGACGCAACAACTTTTGATTCATTATTTCGGCAAGCGGTCCTCGCCGTAGATTCAGGTGATGAAGACCACCTGAAACAATTGCTGAATACTCATCCTGAGCTCGCCATCCAACGTCTGCACGCACCCGGTGAATGGCTGACGACCATGATCGCCGATGCGCTCGATAGCTTCTATAAACATCCGTATCTCCTGTGGTTTATCGCAGAGGACCCTGCGCGAAACAACCGTCTTCCTGCAAACATTTCAAACATAGCGATCATTATTATACAGAAAGCGAGATCAGAAAACGCGCTAACACTGCAAGAACAACTGGATTATGCTATCAGGTTGGTTGCATGGTCGTGGGTTGCGCGTGCATGCGGCGTGCAACTCGATCTGCTAAATGTGCTGATTGACGCCGGCGCATTGAAAGACGGCGTTAGTGATGATGCACTTGTGAATGGAAATTTCGCAGCAGCGAGGCATCTGGTTGAACGAGGTGCCAAACTAAGTTTGTCGACCGCCCTGTGCCTGGATCAATGGGCAGAAGCAGACCGCATTGCGCCCACTGCAACTGCTGAAGAAAAACAATTCAGCCTGGTGCTCGCAGCACTTCATGGAAAAGCTGATGCGGTTGCCCGGGCAATTTCATATGGTGCCGACGCCAGCAAACGAAGCGCGCACTTATATTCTCACGCGACGCCACTTCATCATGCCGCCGTTTCCGGTTCTCTTGAAACCGTGAAACTTTTGGTGGAAGCCGGCGCTGACCTCAATATGCGGGACAGCATTCATAACGGAACGCCGCTGGGCTGGGCAGAATATGCAAAGCATACCGCGATCGCCGAATACTTGCGAAAAGCAGGCGCAAAAGAATAACTGCGCATGAATGTTGCAAACAGAATAACGTAAGCTACTCCTGATCAATCACATTTTTTGCGAATCCGCTTCGGGAAGAGTGAAGGTGAGGAAATCTTTAACGTTTTGGGCGTCCTTTCCTGAACACGCTTACCTTAATGCCCACCGTCAGTTGCAAAAACAACTAAACCCGGTTTACCGTTTGGGGGCGGCATGCCTTTTGTAAAATTGGGATTATGAAAAAAATCGTTAACTCCATGGCCCTGCTGTGCAGCATTTTTATCGCCTGTAACAGCCAGGTTTCTAATTCCAGCACCACAGATTCAACAGAAGAAGCGTCGAAGAACGTGAGCAGCCGCGATTACGGTATCACGCGTGCCAATTCTTACAGCGACCTGTTTTTTGACAGCACAAAGCTCGAAAGTTACATTTCGGAAAATAAAGTGCCGGATTCTGTGGCGCGCAGAATGAGGAGCTTTTACAACACAAGGAACTACCAGTACGCATGGTTTTCCTCAGATGGCTTAACAGAGCAGGCCCTTGGATTTTGGAATTTGCGCAACTACGACAGTTATTCAGGGGATTCATCATTAAAAAATAAAGCTCTCGAAAAAAAGATGGGCGCTATTATGGCCGAAGACTCGATGACTGTGGGCGCGAATGATGAAGCTGTCCTGAACACCGAACTCGGCTTGACGCAACAGCTTATCGTTTATATGCGCAGCAATTACGACAAGACGAATGTGAAGCGAAAAGAAATGGAGCGGTTTGTGCCTTTCAAAAAATCGGATGCTGCAACAATTGCCGATTCACTGATCAACAAGAAGCACAAGGACGAAGGTTATTATGAACAGATAAATGATGATTACAAAGCGCTGAAAGATCAACTTGGAAAATACCTGCAGATAGTAAAATCTGGTGGATGGCCACAAATAAGGGGTGATGCAAAGGCTTTTAAGAAAGGCGCATCTTCTCCACAAATTGCAGCGCTTAAGAAACGATTGCAGATATCAGAAGATATGCCCGCAGGTGACACCTCCATGGTGTTTGATGACACTTTGGTCAACGGTATCAAACATTTTCAGCAACGGCTTGGCTTAACGCCTGACGGATTGATGTCTGCCGCACTGCTAAAAGATTTGAATGTGTCCGCAGAACAAAGATTGCAACAGATCTTAGTAAACCTGTACCGGATGCGCTGGATGCCCCAGGAACCGGATGGCAGGCTGATACTTGTAAATATTCCGGAGTTCGAATTGCATTTATATGAAGGAAAGAATAAAGTGTTCGACATGGATGTGGTTGTTGGAAAAGAAGGCCATAATACGATGATGTTTACGGGAAAGCTCAGCCAAATTATTTTTAATCCTTACTGGAATGTTCCACCGAGCATCGTGAAGAAAGAGATATTGCCAAAACTCGAAAGCAATCCTAATTATCTTTCAAGCCAGCAGATGGAAGTAACGGGAAATGAAGGCGGTCTTCCGCGGATAAGGCAATTACCAGGCGATAAAAATGCATTGGGGCATGTGAAGTTTTTATTTCCAAACAGCTACGATATTTATTTTCACGATACTCCTGCAAAAGAACTTTTCAAAAAAGATAAACGAGCTTTCAGTCACGGTTGTATTCGATTAGCGGAACCGGAAAAGATGGCGGACTATCTTTTAAAAGATAATCCTGACTGGCCCGCTGAAAAAATTCATGAAGCCATGACCGGCGACGATCAGCAAAGCGTGAATTTAAAAGATCCTGTTCCTGTATTTATTACGTATTACACGGCATGGGTTGATGAAACGGGCCTTAACTTCCGCGATGACATCTACAAACGAGACAGCACGGTCGCAGGAAAGATGTTCAACGGTGCAGCGCCGGCGAGGGAAGTGGCAGAACAAAAATAATACGCTAGTGTCGCCACTATAGGAGATCGTCCAGGCAAGGGCGATTCTTCATGAAGTGTGATGAAAAAAGTTCTGCAGTGAGTGCGTGATTTCATCATTGTAACTTCGTAGACATTCGCAACATTAAAGCGTATGTCCATTTTCATAGATCAGATCGGGGGCAAAGTTGTCTTAGGCGATCCACCGCAACGCATAATTTCTTTGGTTCCTTCGATAACAGAATTACTGTTCGATTTGGGCTTACAAAATAAAGTCGTAGGGATAACTAAATTTTGCATTCACCCTGATGCGTGGTGCAGAATGAAGACTCGTGTCGGAGGGACCAAAAATGTCAATACTGATCTGATCGCGTCACTTCATCCGGATCTGATTATCGCGAACAAGGAAGAAAATGTGAAAGAACAAATTGAACAGCTTCAAAATTTCGCGCCGGTTTGGGTGAGTGATGTAAGTAACTTGGAAGACGCGGTGAAAATGATTCATCAAATCGGAGAACTTACTGCTACTAGCACAAAGGCAAAAGAGATCGTTGAAACAATCGAAGGGAACTTTCGACTGCTTGCGGGTACGTCAAACATGAACCGCAGAACAGTTTGCTACCTGATCTGGCAACATCCATACATGACTGTTGGCGGCGACACGTTTATTCATGACATGCTGCAACGTTGCGGTTTTGAAAATGTATTTGCTCACAGTCTTCGTTACCCGGAGGTCTCAGTAGAACAAATTGCAACTGCGGGTTGTGACGCTATTCTTCTCTCGTCGGAGCCGTATCCGTTCAAACAACAACACGCAGAAGAACTTCAAAAAATATTCACGAAATCCTCCATCAAATTAGTTGATGGAGAGATGTTCAGTTGGTATGGAAGCAGGCTTATACCTGCAGCCAGTTACCTGCAAAACCTGGTAAAGGAGTTGATCTAAACAGACTCACGGTCTGCCGACGAAACTCTTTATATTAAAACTTAACAAGCAATCCTGCGCCAAACAGGGATTGCAACTGCAGGGCTGGCGCCGTTTGGCTTGGTCCGAAAAGCCTTACATCATCGTCATAAATTAACGTGAGGCTGTAGGTGAACGAAAGAACATTGGAGATCTTTACCGCAAGAAGATTTGTCATATACAAATCGATGTTCTGCGGGTTGTGCTGATAGTTTGAAAAAAGGTCAAGTCTGCCGCTATAAGTAACCGCTTTGCCAAGGGCAGCCATATAATTGATCGTTAGGTATGCGCCAAGCTGAAAATCCCCTTTCTCACCAGGCTCTACTCCGTACAATTTAGACAGCGAAGTATCTTTCACAATAACCCACCTGGCGGTTGCAGGGGAAACAAAGACGGAAAGATTTTTTACCGGGTGCCAGTCAAACCCCGGGCTCAGTATCATATACGCAGGAGCAAAGAAGTTCGACGAATAAATTTTTGTATTTACATCCGGGTACGTATACCCTTTAAAGAACTGCGATCGTAAATTGAACAATCCACCCACGTTCCATTTCGAATTCAGTGCATAGCCATATTTGGATGTGAGATCAAAACGGTCATCGCTTTTGCGCGCTCCCAAACTCGTGGTCTTAACGTACCCAAGATAGAAGTCAAGATTATTGTCCCAGCTTGTTTTGTTTTGCTTGTAAAATGCATGAAGGTTTACAAACGTGTTCAATGCCATGGAAAATTTTTCACCGCCAGCAGCCCAGTTACTCAACGAACCTTGAGAAACGTTCAGGCTCAAAATTCCTCCCGTTTTCCATTTTTCCGGTATGGTGTCATTCACATCTTTTGCTATCGTTTTGCCTGCCTCAGTTTGCATGTTCTTTATTGTGGTATCCTGGGCGAGCAGGTATAAAGGCGACAGGAAGCATACAAGTGTAAAAAGTTTTTTCATCGTCTTGATTTTTGAATGAGTTAGCCAAACGTTAATCAAATATAAATGAAGAATGCAGTCACTTTGACGGCGTATGGTCACGAGTTAACGGTTAAGTTATTAGACCAACTTCCTTCACCAGGCTATTATTCAAATGAACCGCGTTATACATCGAAATACACAACAGACGCGACAGGTAAATTACGGGCGACGCACCTGGAGTATTTGTGGCGTCGTGCATTAACTTGTAAATTGAGTTAATTTCATCGCTCGGTATGAAAAAACAAATCACAAGAATCGACTTCAAAAAAATGAAGTTTGGCAGGTTGCCTAAACTTGACGACCCTCGAACTTTTGAACTTGCCGGATATTTAAGCGCGGCGGGTCTGCCTGAAATTCCAAAAAAATATAATTGGGGAAAAAGGATCAGGCGGAACAACTGGGGGGACATGGGTAATCTCAAGATCAACTTGTGTACATGTGCAGCGGCAGGGCACTTTATCATGACGTGGACATCCAACACAGGCAGGTTAATAAGGCCGAAAGATGAAATTATCTTGAAAGCGTATTGTGCGCTCACGAATTACGATCCCCAAAGCGGCGAGCCTGGTGAAGGTGTTGAAGCGATCAGGTGTCTGAAATACTGGCGTAAACACGGCGTTGGCGAGCACAGGATTGTAGCTTTCGCCAAGCTCGAGGATAAAAATCGTGAGCAATTAATCAAAACAATATACCTGTTTGGCGGTTGTTACGTCGGGCTGAATCTGCCAAAGTCTGCGGAAAGGCAATATAACACTACAAAAAAATGGACGATACCCCGCGCAGGCAAAAAACGAGATGCCGAAAAAGGCTCATGGTTTGGACATGCCGTTTTGGTAACGGGATATAAGAATGAAGAACTTCGAATCATTAGCTGGGGACAGGAAATGATAATGACAATGGATTTTTGGGAAGCCTATGCTGAAGAATCGTATGCCGTATTCAGCGAATCGTTTATCAGGCACGACAAAACGCCAACCGGGGTTGATATAGATGTGTTGTTGAATGACCTGGAGATCTTACAACAAAAAAAGCGGGCTTCTGAACCCGCTTAATCGTTTGCATTCAAAGGTGAATGAGTTCCCAAAAAAACGCTATAAATTTTTATTTCGCTTTTGAATTATTTCCATCGTTGTTGGTACGGATTTTTTGGGATCACGGTTTTTCTAACCTCCTCCTCCTTTCGTTGGAATGCCACCCAGCTTAATCGGTTTTTTCTTCGATGCTGCTTTCTTTTTAGGAGCTGCTTTCTTAGCGCCCTTTTTTGCAGTTGCCATAATTTTTTGATTTAAATGATAGATATAACCGGTTCATCAGCAGTCGTGGGACATACATACCAGTTCTCGAAAGCAATATTAATTAATTTATTTCCGGTTATTGACTATTTTCAATTTTCTTTTTGCAAAAAAAGAAACCAAAATGACAACGATTTGCTATGAAAACTGCTGCAGGATCAAGACCAGCAAGTTTCGCGCACATTAAAATGCAAATATCCGGCACAATAAAGCGTAATTTCCCTTCGAAATCGCGTACCGGCATGAGCCAGCCAAATAGCAATGATCGGCCAACACCCGTATGAGATATAAACTACAAAGACATAAAATATTTCG
>DASQJI010000585.1:0-2325 GCA_035631175.1 Parafilimonas sp. | reverse complement strand
CCACGCTGCCTTTCGATCTCCATAAAATCGCTGGTAGCGTGTTTCTTTATCTTGTTGCTCTTAACAGCACCCGCAGTTTGAATCGCTCCTCCAAACAAAAGAAACTTCTCGGTAAGCGTCGTCTTGCCGGCATCGGGGTGCGATATAATTGCAAATGTTCTGCGGCGGCTTATCTCCTTTTCGTACTTCATCTTATTTCTTATCGGCGTTACGGCTGCTTTCAAACCCTCAGCCATCTTCTGAATTCGGCCGGCAAAGGTAAGGGTTAGAAAAAATTTTTATGCCAGCGTTTCTCAAGTGAAAGAAATGCGCCCCGTGATTTAAGAAATGTAGTTTTGTGCTGCTGCCGATCTTACCATTCGTTCAGCACAAACAACGGTTATAATGAATGCCGACAATCAAGCCACAAATTACACATCGGACCTTGCTCCCGTTGAACTGGACCTCTCGAAATTTTTGTATCAGTCGTTTGATGCTTCCGACCTCATTAATGTGGGCAACTGGTCACAATACTTCGATGAGATACCAGTTGACCCGTATATAAAAGAAGGTTATCGATATAAATCGATCGCATGGTTCAGAGTTAAGCATCGCCACTCTCGTCCCAATGAGGAAATAGATGAACACATCGCAACCGTTAACCAGTTAAGCGGAATGAATGACGAAGACAGCAGATCATATTTAAGCACCAGCACACCCTCATGGCAATCCGATGAAACAGGCTACCAGTGTTGGGATCTGCCGCAATACGCTTTACAGCAATCCATTTTATATAATCCCGTTCATGGCAATTTGCGCAGAGAGTATCCGCGCATCAGCGATGGTATAACTCACAGCGAAGATTTTCACCGACTATTAATTCATTACGCTAGTTTTTTCGGCTGGGGCGACGCGATCGTGTTAATTCAATTTCAACGCGTCGATTGTTTCGCAGCAAGAATTGGATTACCTGCGGTCGAAGGTTTTCACCAGGATGGCAACCGGCACGTCGGTATGCTTGTCATTACCCGGAAAAATATTACGGACGACTCAGGCGTGAGTCAATATGTGATGGATGATAACGGGAAGAAAAGCGAAGAACTTATTTTTAACTCCGTGATCAAACCAGGCGAACTCATATACTGGAATGACAAACGGGTGTGGCATTACGGCACAGAATTGAAAGTTGCGGATGCAAGCCTGAATGGTGGCCGCGGAATAAGGGACATTATTATACTCAGCGCAAAAACACCGCCTGCAAATATGCCGATGGGACCTGTACCGGAGCAATTCAAAAGGCGTTAAGTGAGCACTTACATTCGGCCTGTTTGTATTCGAGACGTAGTAAACAAGAGATTGCATCACGCCGACCCGGTGCATGTTGAAAGCAAGGCTACCATGAACCGCCTATGAGAAAAAGGAAATCAAAATAATTTTCGCACCTGTCCGAAGTTAAGATCTCCATTCGTTGTATTCAAAACAATTCATCAATTTTAAAAACGATCAACTATGGAAAAGTTTATGTTTATTTTTCATCTTGGCCATACCGACGAAACACGCCAGAGAAGCCCGGAATCCATTCAAGCGCAAATGGGAAAGTGGTGGGCATGGGTTGAAAAATTGAGAAAATCAGATGTCTACGTGTCGGGTGAACCGTTGCAATCCGGTGGCAAGCTGGTAAGTGGAAAAAATGGTAATTCTGTTACTGATGGTCCGTACACTGAAGGAAAAGAAGTTGTGGGCGGATATTTTATCGTTAAAGCAACCGATTACGACGAGGCCGTTGCCCTGGCGAAAGATTATCCTGATTTTGAATATGGCGGCTCTGTGCAAGTGCGGCAGGTGATGAAGATGGATATGTGATCGAGTTAATTTGTTTATTGGGATATTGGGATACCGGGAGATTAGGAAAAGCTTAATGAAAAATTCCGCTCGCCGGCACACTAATATCCCAATAAACAAATAACCCAATAAACCAGTAACCCAGTTCCCCAATTAACCACAATGGAAACAGAAAACATAACCCAGTTAGTTGATCATCTTTTTCGAAATGAATCGGGAAAGATGGTAGCTGTGCTGACAAAACTGTTGGGGATCGAACGATTGGAAACGGCGCAGGATATTGTGCAGGATACTTTGCTTAAAGCCATGGCGGTTTGGAGTTACAGCGGCGCGCCGAAGAACCCGGGAGCGTGGTTGTATCACGTCGCAAAAAATAATGCGATCGATTATTTACCCGCGAGAAGACTTTCAAAAAGATCGGCACCGAGCTTTCAAAGCTGCGCGGCATAGAGATCATCGCCAGTCCTGAACTCGAACATATCTTTCTTGAAAACGAGATACAGG
>DASQJI010000584.1:0-2369 GCA_035631175.1 Parafilimonas sp. | reverse complement strand
GTTGCATTATTTTTCAAATGGTATGTTCCAGGCGGAACTTTAGATACGTCTATTTCGCCGCTGCCAACTTCCCTTCAAGGTTTTCAACCTCCCTCGATGCTATATTGCATCACGTCTTTTTCCCGTATCGGATTTGCCTGTTCCAAAAGAGTCAAGGAACACAAGTAAGGATGAATCCTCCAATTGTCGTAGGTGTGCATTTGAACATGAGAACCTCCCGGCCCGCCCGCAACCAGAAACAAGGGAGTTCCTTTGCCAGATTGTTCAGTCCAAAACTTGACGCCATTAAGCGTTATGAATTTACCAGGCGGATGAGTTAGCTGGGTTTGAGCTTGGTTTAATTGGACTAAAAACAAACTAATTGTTACGATAATAGTTTGCGCATGTATGTTTGAAGTTTGTCTTGTTTGCACGAACACAAGTAGTTGCCATGGCAAGATATTAATTGAACGTTCAGCCTGTACAAATGCCCTATTGAAAGCATTTTTCTTGAAGATAAGGTTCAGGTCAAATATTAATGTCTGGCGATGCTATTTTTAACACATTGCAAGGCGCACAAAACTCAGAGACAAAGCGAACCTTACAAAGAGCTAAAATACAAACACACATCCACCCAACATTACAGTCATTTATTCCTGTATATTTTGAGAAGTATTGCCTATTTGAATTTCTTAACTTCGGTTCATGGAAAAGAAAAACGTACGTCAGGTTTCCGAGTTCAATACTGAACTAAAGCTAAAGGGTTTCAATGTGTTTCAGATTGAAAGTGATGGTGGAGCTGTCCGCGCTTACAGCCGGAAAGATTTCTACAAAATTTGTCTTACAACAGGCAAGAGCAACATTCACTATGCCGATAGAACTTTTGAAGAGGAAGGCACAATTTTGTTTTTTGGCAATCCGCATATTCCATATTCATGGAAAACGCTGTCCAGTACTTATATAGGCTATACAGTACTTTTTTCAGAAGAGTTCTTTAAAGCGTCTGACCGTACCGAAAGCCTGCAACATTCGCCACTGTTCAAGATTGGCGGAACGCCTATTCTTAAAATAGCGGAGCAACAGAGAACATTTTTAAATACCATCTTCCAGAAGATGATAGATGAGCAAAAAACTGATTATGCGTACAAAGACGATCTGATACGCAACTATATTAATCTTATAATTCATGAAGCCTTGAAACTACAGCCTTCAGAACATTATGACCAACACAAAAATGCAGCATGCCGTCTCACTTCCGTTTTCCTTGAATTGCTCGAGAGGCAATTCCCTGTAGAAAGTGCTGACAACCCCTTGCAGTTTAAAACAGCACACGATTATGCGGCTGCTTTGCATGTTCATGTAAATTACCTCAACCGTGCAGTGAAGGAAGTAACAGGTAAGTCCACAACAACGCATATAACCGAACGCATTGCGAGCGAAGCAAAAGCGCTGCTGCAACATACCGGCTGGAACATCGCTGACATTGCTTATGCCCTCGGTTTTGAATACACTACATACTTCAACAACTTCTTCAAAAGGCTCACGGGCATTAATCCTAAGTCGTTAAGACTACAGCAAGTTTGAAATTCTTACTTATCGGTTTGAATATCGTTACTCACGGCTGCACCAGCCGCAGGACCTTTGTAGCATGGTATCAACTCACAACAAAGATATTTTTGAAGGATTGCGAAACGGGGAAGTAATTCCGTCAAGTGATCCTGACTGCTACAAACTTCGGCACGCTTCTTTTGTTACGAAACGCTTATTGGTTCACCTAAACAACTCTTGTGATGCCGCACAAGTAAGGGACTTACTAAGTCAAATTACAGGTACAGAGATTGATAAAAGCGATGCCGTGTTCACGCCACTCTATATCAACTACCGCAAGAATACTAAAATAGGCAGGAACGTCTTTATCAACTTCGATTGTGTTTTTCTGGATTTGGGCGGCATGACCATTGAAGACGGTGTATTAATTGCCCCGAAAGTCACTCTGTTATCCGAAGGACACCAGGTTTCCCCTATGGATACACACTCCTTTGTTCCCGGACATATTTATTATATATCTATACACTAATGGAGCATATCGATAATATTCAGGATTGACTGCTGTATTGGGTTCAGGCAATGTCACTTTTGCATCACAGTAAATAATAAAGATGAGCAGCATAAAGTTTAATAAACAGAATAGCATGAAATCACTTTTTATAGCCGCAATCGCTTCTGTAGCATTGCTAACCACAAGTTGCATGGAAAATAAATCAGAAAACGCTGAGAATGAGTTGCAAGCTATTTTTCCCAAAGGCGAAAAAGGTTCTGCTGAAAATTTCACCGGCAATGCCTGGAATACACCACTCGTTGCAAATGACAGCATATACAATACAGTTATA
>DASQJI010000583.1:0-9736 GCA_035631175.1 Parafilimonas sp. | reverse complement strand
AGGGTGGTATTACCCAGCGGAATACTATCGATCAAAACATGTGCAGTGAATTGCGGCATTACCTCTCCATACAATTTGGATTTGTTGTCTGCAATCACATACACTTTTTTCTTCCGGATACTTAAGATGTTGATGCCATTTGAAAATCCGCCGTCAAGCAGCGTTGCCGATACGGGAGGCGTGTACATCCTTATCAATGGATTGCCGGTGAAACCAGGCACAATCGCTGTCGCTTGTGTGGGACTGATGATCGTTGTAACGAGTGGTTGGTCACGCAGATAAACAACCGAATTCGGACTAAAGAAATCACCTGTTAATGTTAATGTGAACGTGGTCGGAGTTGCCGCCGTAATTCCCGCGGGCAACGTAAGGTATGACAGTGTCGGCGTTGGCGAACCAAATGTATGCATCGCCAGGTCCGCCTGGATGAATCCAGCACCCGAGACATTGTCGAAGCCAGGTGTTACCATGTCAATCGCAGTACTTTGCAGAATTGATTTTATTTCTGCCGGAGCAATTGCGGTCCCTCTGAACTTTTGACTTCCTGCGATCAACAACGCTGCTACTCCACCCGCATGTGGTGCCGCAGCAGAGGTGCCGAAGAAATTTGGGAAGACCGGGGATTCTCCAACTTCAAGATTCAATGTAGAACCGAGATCGACTGTTGTGTTGCCTCCATCCGGTGCAGCGAAATCGGGCTTGTTTCTCAGTACTCCATTCACAGGTGTGCCACCAAGAGATGAGAAATATTCGATCTGTGGAGGAGTTACTCCATAGATGGGCGTTTGCGTGTAACGTACTGCACCCACAGCCAGCGCTCCATCTGCATTGGCCTGTCCAACGATAGTGGAATTGCCGCTGTTGTATTCCAGGAACTGTGCCCCGCCTCTAAAAATGATGTACTTGAATCGCACGTTAGTTGAAACATTCGAACTGGTAACCATGATATTTGTTGTGGTGTTACCAAGCACCTCGAAAGAAAGCACTTCAATTGGATCTCTGTGGAAGTTGTTTGAGTTCATTCCAAATAAAGTGGCTCCCGCATTATTGACCAGGTAAAAGTCAAGGTCAACAGGAGTAGGATTTGCTCCACCTAAAGAATAAAAATCGTTGTCCCACTGCAACACCACTGTGTATATACCGGGCACGAGTGATATCTGTTGCAATATGTCGCTCCCGCCAGATGTATTGAAATTGTGCGCGTAGCCGGTAAGCCCACCTGGTGCAGGTACGGGATTAAAATTCGCAGAGTATGATTTCGCTCCGTAGTTCCCGGCAGCGGAGATGTAAGTCTTGCCGTGATCGTGCGCATAGTTAGCGGACTGCGCCACGAATCCATCCCTGAAAAAAGGCGACGTTATGTAGGTAATATCATCGATGATAACATCACAAGCAGCGTCGTCAACCATTTGTCTTACGCCTAATGCAAAATCACCTTCAGAAATGAATCCTGTCCTGAACGCGAGCTTAGATTTCGGCGCCACATCATGAACGTTCTGCAACATGGCACGCCCCTCGTCAGAAGCCCTGCTGAACACAGTAAAAGGATAATCTTCCATCACATTTACGGCGTCAGGATTTATGGGATTTCCGGGTAAGTCATCGTTTACCACGTCAGCCGGAGCCAAACCCTGGTTGTTGTAACTGTCCGACAAAACGCCTACGGTCACATTTTCACCAAATACATTGTACCCGTTTCGCGCCACATCCGACTTCTGTGAAATATCACCATTTGTATTCGTTACCCCGCTGTTTTTGACAGGCGGAAACACTGGACGGCAGTGATTGATATAGAGGCCGAGTGCGTTTAGTTTGTCCAGATTTACAATTGGAAAGAAACCGGTGATGACTGCGTTGTTACCGTTATCTATAATTCCGGTCATTCCATATCCCGGTGATTGCAATAAATTCAGAATGTAATCGTACTGGCCTTTAGTAACAATAACATCGATCAATACTTTGCTATCGATCACCCGGTACACACTGTCTTCAAATGTTGTGGTGCCATCCCAATTTTGAAACAGGGACGTTAGCTGCGAGCCGATGACGTTATTGACTTTGCCTCCGGGTGGCGGAGGATAAGAAGGAATGATCAACGGGTTGTCTCCGTTTTGCAAGTCCACATAACCGGCATGGGCCATTGTAACATTACTGGAGATATTGATGGTATTATTACTGAATAAGGCGCCGGTTATGTTCACCGCTTTAGATCCAGTCCCAATACTTATGTTTCCATTGGGTATCCAAACAGTTCCCTTCCACTCAGAATTTCTTCCGCCTGATGAGCCGTTCGCAAGATTGAAAGCATTGCCCGATGATGTTGCACCATTTCCAAGGCCCTCAAGAAAGATATAGTTTGCGGCGCCTCCGTTTATGATGTTTACGAAATTTTTGTTGAGGTCAATGTCGCCCAGAACAAGTACGGTGAAGTTCCCGGCGACGTTTTGAAAATCAAATACGAAAGTGTTGAAGCTGCCGGAATTTTTGATCGAGTTAAAAATATATATCCCGGCGCCTGCGAGCGTGATCGTTTGCCCTCCGGATAAACTCACATTACCATATTTACCCGGCGTTATCGTTGTGCTCTGATTTATGTTAGTTGAACCAACCGAGCCGATTGGAATTGTCGCCGGCATGGCCGGGAAAACCGGGAGAGCAAGTAAACCTCCGACCGAGCGACCGAGAGCAGGCGCAGGACCTGAATACGTAGTACCGGATGGTTGCGAAACCTGCTTTACATATCCTCCTCCAATTCGAATGTTGCCGTTCGCGATCACGCTGTCTTTCAAATTAGCGCTGGAACCTACTGACACCGGCGTTCCAAAAGTTACGGATGAAGCGCGTGAATTGTTCGCCTTTACCACGCCATTTACCGTGTTATTATTGTTCAATATAATGGCACTGTCGCTGTAAAGACTACCTCCAAAGCTTACCGTTCCATTCGTTTGAATATACGACAGCGCTCCCACTGAACCGTCGACAATGTTGGATGAAGAACCAATTTGTACGCGCTTCCCGTAAAGCACCAGGTCAGTTGTTTTCAGAGTTTGTGCTTTCAAAAAGACCGGGATAAATGAGATCAAAAGCAGCCATGCAATTTTTAAGCGCTTGTTTTCGAATACAGTGTCGAGATCCATCATGCGTAAATTTTATGTTGTTAATTTTAATTCATACTTCCAGAGACAA
This sequence comes from Parafilimonas sp., assembly GCA_035631175.1. Classification (GTDB taxonomy): domain Bacteria; phylum Bacteroidota; class Bacteroidia; order Chitinophagales; family Chitinophagaceae; genus Parafilimonas. The sequence continues at coordinate 6,550 of DASQJI010000583.1, read as the reverse complement.
GCACATTTCGGAATAAGCTTTTTGGCTAATTAAATTCTAAAACAGCTATCCATAAGGTTTTGGCTCGAATTAAGTAGTCGTCAATTATTTATGCAAAGAAAATATACAGACAAATATATACCGTTCACATCTACATCACAAGTCCTGTTAGAAATTCCAAAAAATTTAATGTAAAAGCTGTCCGTGTCTTGCAGTTTCCAGTACCTCATGCCGCTGGGGAAAATCAAAACAAATATACATGCAAAATTGAACTTAATAGTGCGGGTTCAGTGATTAAAGACTTCGATCCGATTATCTTATCTGTCGGTTGTTGAAGCGGGCAGGCGAGTTCCGTGAAAATGAAAAGCAGATCAACAAATAAACCCTTTCGTATTGATGACTTTATTATGAACGATGCTTTCCAATTGGCTTTGATTGCTGCAATATGCCTTTTCTATTTTCAAAGTGCAGAAGGAATCGTGCAGTTGAATAAATAATCTTACGTGGTGCTGTTTTTCCTGCTTTGTTAGCAATGAATCCATACAATAATAGGTCACTTCCATGTGGCTGTTATCGGGCATGGCAACAATGGTGTTGTTCGATCGGGTTTGCATAGATTTTTTATTTCAAATAAAGTCAATTCGCAGCCCGGGCCGGCCGAGAATTTATCCAGTGAATGTGGATAACCTAAGACCAGAATGAGTCAGAAATTCAGTGATGTTCGACGTAGGTTGGGATGATAAATAGGGGCGGGCACTTACATTCGAGGTATGCACTCCCGCCGCCCTTCCAAATGCATGAGATGTGCCGATCTCTTTCGGTTTTCCAAAAGCTTTAAGGTGCCCGACTCAATTCACGGCCATTTCCTTCAACCTGCACAAAGCGTTTGCAAGCTGCATTTGATGCGGCGACTTGCATAATGGTTCGAAGAGTGACGAATTTGCGACGAGGATAAAAACGGCACGTGCCCGCGACACGGCCACATTCAGCCTGTTGAGGCTATAGAGAAATTCCATTCCTCTTGGCGCATCTTCCGGCGTTGAGGTAGCCATCGAGAAAATGATTACCGGTGCTTCCTGTCCCTGGAATTTATCCACCGTTCCGATTTGCATTCCCGGTAAAGCACTTTGCAATAATTCAACCTGTGCGTTATATGGTGAAATAATTTTGATATGCCCAGGTTGCAGCACATTTTTCTTCCTGTCGCAATCCACCCAATACACTGCTCCGCAAGTAAGTGCATTTACGATTGAAACAATTTTTTCAACTTCTTCTGCAGAGCTATTTTGATTACCCTCATGATCTGTTATTTCCAGATACAAGCCGGGCTTTTGATATGGTGTGATACCTTCCAGCGTTTGATTTCTTGTCTCATCTTTAGGATGCAGGCGACCGTCATAAAACAATTCGGATATATAATCATTTATCCCGGGATGCATCCGCCATGTAGTTTCGAGGAACAAACCTTGTTCATTTGAAATGGTTTTCTCGCCTTGCAAGACGTGTTCGAGCGCCGAGACTTCAGTTCCTTCCGGGTGGCTTCCTTTTTGAGGCTGTTTTAATTGTTGCGGATCGCCCATCAACACTAAATTTTTTCCGGCATGAGCAAGTGCGATCGTATCGATCAGCGATAATTGGCCTGCTTCATCAACAAAAAGATAATCCACCGATTCAAAAAATTGCTCTCGCGCCCACATGAACGAAGTGCCGGCAGCGACCTGGCATCGCTTTCGAATTGCATCTGCGACTTCATCATTGTCCGTGCTTTCATTCCATGCCGGTTTATTGTCCTTCGAGTCTTCCCGAACTTTTTGTATGATATCGATATTCATTTTTTCGCGCAATGCCATTTCAGTCACTTTGTTTAAAAGGCCATTGATCACTTTATGACTTAACGCGGACACGCCAATTTTTTTCCCGGCTTTCATTAACGCAATGATCATGCAGGCTGCCGTGTGACTTTTCCCTGTTCCGGGCGGACCTTGTATTGGCAACACACTATTGTCTAGGTTCATCACCTGGACGATAGCCCTTTTTGTTTTGTCAGTAATTTGAGAGGGATCAATAGGTAGGCGGACGTGTCTTAATAAGAGGTCTCTGCCAGCTTTGAACTTGCCTTCGCCTGTGAGTCCACTTGTAACCACGTATTGCGCGAGCCGGATAATCGCTTCTTCCTTCGGTTTGTCAGGAATATCATCTTTGGCAACAACATTCGTGGGGTGAGCCTCTATAGAATCTCTCGATTTTTTTATGCCTATTACCCGGCGCAATTCGTCGATCGAATAGATCTCTCCAATTGTTTTCGTTTTAAAAGCAACCTTGTCTCCTTCATCCAAATCAAATTCCTGTTGTGGAAACTGGTAATAATGAACCACGCTCTTTTTTACACGTTCTTCTCTACCGGTAAAAACCAAACCTGCCAAAGGAGTTTGTTCAGTTATAAGATCTTCATCCGGCAATTCAGAAAGCCTGAAAAATTCCCACCAAAAAGATTTCTTTTCCCGCCGGTACCAATCCAGCATGTTTGCCAATAACCATTTTGCCTCTTGTTCTGTGCTTCTTTCTTTTCTTTCGAAAGGAATATCTTGCATCAACACGTCAAATAGTGGTTTGATCTTTTGCTGGTGTTCGGTAACATTTTCACCCGGCTTGCCTTCTTCCGAAACCGGCCTTCGAATTTCCTTTCCTTCGTTTATCAATTTTGTGCGAAGCTGTTCAAGCCAATTGCGCAGTGATTGCGTCGATAAGCAATCATCTTTATTATAATCTCTCACAACCGCCCTGGTCTCGTCGTCGATGGCGTTCGCATAGCCACTTTCCAGCAAGCCTTCATACAACATTTTCTTTTTAGAAACTTCCCGCAGATCTTTTACCCGTTTATATCGATGAAATATTTCCAGGTCTTTCAACGAATAGCTTTCCACACCTGCCCTCAACGCATGACGCGTGATCGTGTGCAGGTTTACAAAAGCACCTGATCGTAGCAAGGTATCAAGCTGCTCTTCTTTTGTTGCATACTTTCCAACCAGCCGCTTCAATGCTGCCGGCTCATATGCACCGAAGTGATAAATGTGCATGTTTTGATCGAGCTGCCGAATGCGCATCACTTCATCCATAAAAATCTCCAGTGCTTTCTTCTCTTCCAAATCATGCGTAGCCCACAGGTCATGGTATTCGTCATGATAGATCCATCCGAACAAGTATTCAAGCCCGGTCTCAGCGACGAACGGGTCGCCTTCGAAATCGAAGAACATGTCGTGCGGCGAAGGCTCAGGTAATTGGTAAAAACCAAATCCTTCCTCCAATTCCAATATTTCGTACGCAGGCTTTCTCGTGACTCGTGCAGTAAGTTGCAGTTTCGATTGGTAAACTAATTTTTCATAAGTTTCAATGGATCCTGTTTCCGCGACGTATTTTAATGGAACCTCGAGGTCAGCGAGTTGTTCGAGCGTATTCACATTCCATTTGTTCGCCTGTTTTATTTGCTTTTTTCCCATTCCAGCAACGAAGCTGAGATGGTCATCATCACGCCGCCTTTGATTACATAGCTGCCACCAACGGCAGATGTCGCAGTGAGGCACAGGGTCGGGATAAGTTTCATCTGGTTGATCGATCGTTTGTAACAACTTTTTTTTGACGAGCCTGTAATATGCGCCGAAATCATCGACGCGATAAGCATGTATTCCGGTGGGATTATTAATGTACATGTATTCGGGCTTGCAACCCTGGAGTTGTGCAAGCATTTCAGAGTAAAGACTGATCTGCAAGATGGCACCGGCTTTCGTTTCTTTTGACAGTTTGGTATCCATTACCTCATAAGACCAATCGCCGAATTTGCCTGGTTTATCAGCCTTTATGAGAAAGTCGGCCCAGCCGTGCCATGTTTCTTGTTCGAGCCTCGCCTGGTAGATAACGTCAACTCCGTCGCGCATTGCCTGAACCGTTTCCTCCAAAGCCTTTTCCGTATTTCCTTTGAATATTTCGGCTATGCTTTTTCCTCCTTGCTTGAGTTTTTCGATATACTTTTTTTCAAACTCCTCCCCTCTTGTTTGCAGCGCTTCGAGTGAAGGATTTTCATAAACAGGAGGCGGTGGGATCTTTTTCTGCGCAAGCTGCAGGTTCAACCAGGTAACATGTTTACAACTAATGTGAGCAGAAAGATCAGAGGCTGACAGGTAAATAATTCCTTGAGTAATCTTCATCCGGTGTTCGAGTTGCTTGTATGTTTCGGCAAATTACGAAAAGTGCGGATACCCTTTTGATCAACCGCTGACTTGGCCGGTAGGTGACTGAATAAAAGTTTGAAAGAGGAAACTAAACGACAACCAGTGCGGGCAAACAACGAATGTGCCGCGTGAGGCGGCACAGTAAATCATCTTTTAAAAGAAGTCGGCTTCATGGCGAAAGCAACGGCGACATTGCTACGCCTCGTTGACTATGTAATTATAGCCACTTCTCTGCATAAGTGTCACATCATTGTTACTACTGTTTTGTACACAAGTTGCAAGATCATTTAAGAGTAAGATCAATGAAAAACGATAATGTTGTTGCTTCATCATCGCTTCATTGTTGCCTGGTTGCTGAAGCGTATTTTCAAACTCGTCGATAGCGATCTTCACCGTATCGACCATAGGCGACAGGTCAGCAAAACATTCGTCGCCATTCAGACTGGAAACGATCTGCCGGCTTTTTTCTATGAGCGCAGGGTAGGTGTAACGGGAAAAGCCCGTGATTACAAAAGTTCTTTTCATCTTGATATTGATTTAATAAAGCATGCGCTTTCCTGAACAACGAAGCGGTTCCCGAAATATTGTAATATGCTACTCCAGCAAGAAGATAAAAACAAGTTTCTTTGTTTCGAATTCTGCAAGGGTTGCAGCGCAAAACTGTTCGGAACGCCCGCTTTCTGATCGTGGTTAGCTGAATGCGCCATAGTGCGATCGCATGAATAATACATTTATCTTCATCCAAAATCATACCCGTTGTTGCCATGAAAATAAAACGAAGACAGTTTATCAATCTTTCCGCCGCGACTGCTGCCGGAGTAGCGACATCAATCAGTTCGTTAGTAAATGCAACGCCGAAAAAAACAGTTGGTGCGACGTATGATCTGCAGATAATGAATAGCAACGTCACACCCATCACCGTCGAAGAAAGAGCAGCCAGGATAAAGAAAGCGCAAATGCTCATGCATGACCAAAAGATCGAAGCGATATTATTGGATGCGGGCACGGCCATGCAATATTTCACAGGCATAAGCTGGTGGCAAAGCGAACGGCCACTCGTCGCGATCATTCCGGCAAGCGGGGAACCAAAATATGTTTGCCCGGCTTTTGAAGAATCCCGTTTCCGCGAGCTGATTTCAATTGGCAAAGATGTTTATGTGTGGCAGGAAGATGAGAGTCCGTACAAACGAGTTGTTGTTGCATTGAACGATGCCGGAATTCATGCCGGTGATATCGGTATCGAAGAAAGACTTCGTTTTTTTATTCTTGACGGCGTTCGGCAGGAAGCTGCTAATTTAAATTATGTTAGTGCTAACCCGATCACGATACCGTGCCGTATGATAAAGTCTGATGCGGAAATAGCGCTGATGCAAAACGCAAGCGACATAACTGTTGCGGCAATAAAATTTGGCATAATACAACTGCATGAAAGCATGACGCAAAATGAGCTGTCGAATATCATCAGCGGAGAACAAGAAAAACTTGGCGGCGAATCGCCTTTTGCGCTTGTGCTCTTTGGGCAGTCATCTGCGTTTCCGCACGGCAGTATCAAACCGCAAACCTTAAAGAAAGGTGACATTGTTCTGATGGATTGCGGATGCGCCGTCGAAGGTTACAATTCGGATATTACAAGAACGGTGGTATTTGGCGAGCCGACCAACCGGCAAATCCAGGTTTGGAATCTTGAAAAACAGGCTCAAGCTGCCGCATTCAGTGCAGCAAAAATTGGCGCGCACTGCGAAGAAGTTGATGCGGCTGCGCGAAAGGTGATAACGGATGCAGGTTTTGGGCCCGGCTACAAATTACCGGGGCTGCCGCATCGAACAGGCCATGGCATTGGTATGGATGGCCATGAATGGGGAAACATCGTAAAAGGCAACCAGCAACTACTGCAGGCAGGTATGTGCTTTAGCATTGAGCCGACCATTTCTATTCCCGGCGAATTCGGTGTGCGACTCGAGGATTGTGTTTATATGACGTCTCAAGGACCGAAATGGTTTTCTCAAACGAGCAAGTCGATAACGGAACCGTTCGGATGATCTTCGCGAAAAACAGCCGACAAAATTTTTTAAGATCGCATGAGATTTATCCGACAGATATTATGAGCCGCACAAGATAGAGAAGAGATATAAAAAAATGCGACCCTTTCACAGTTGGTGCCAAACAACTTGTGATGCATACTGAAACAAATTAATTCTTCAATCGCTCGATAACGTATTCTTTTTTTCTGCGGCTTACATCGAGCGCCGTTCCGTCATTCATGATCACCTGGCCGCCCTCTCCTTTTACATACTGTTTCACATGAGTTTTGTTGATAAGCCATGAATGATGAATTCGAATAAAAC
>DASQJI010000582.1:0-3747 GCA_035631175.1 Parafilimonas sp. | reverse complement strand
ATAACATTGATGCAGTCGTTGTGGTTAAGGAGCCGATGTGGCGCCAAACTTAACCTGTTTATGTTAGAGAAAGAGAATTTTTTTGCTGGATCGTTCAACTCGTGATGCAAGTTGATACTGCAAATAGACAAAGGCCATTGTTACCGTATATGCGCAGAAATAGGTTTGAGGACTTTAAGGTAGGTATGATTCCCTTTAACGAGAGATGTTTGACGCACTAAAATGCAGATTCCTTCCAGGGGAAGGAAAAAATTAGGAGAGGCTCATTGCTTCAACGTCGTGTTCGTTGTCGCAGCCGTAAAAACTTCATTGATTGCAGCGGTCACCACCGCCGGATCTTCCACATGAATGTTGTGGCCGCTGTGCATGTCAATAATTTGCTTACTGTTGGTGGACAGGTGTGTTAGTTCATGCTGTGCATGGAGCCTTTCATTTTCCAGTTGCAAAGAATCGGACCTGCCATCGAATCCTCCTTCGCCACGCGTTAACACGATCAGCGGCATATCACCGAGCATATAAGCAGGATCATTCCTGTGTGCATAGAGATCGGCAACATCTTCTGGCGACCAATCCATCTCCGCTTGCACAGACGGTATAAGCCATGGTTGTGATTGCGCCCACACCTGCATTTTTTGGATGCTGTCTGGAAATTTATTGAACAGCGGATCAATTTCTGTGTTCGATGTTATTGGTTCGCTGGTATCATGCGGAATGGTGAAAACAGTCTGCACATCCGGCACCGTTCTTCCCCTCGCGAAACTGCGAATGAGCATCGGCGTGTCGCCGCCCATAAAAATGCGTTGATCCTCCTGGACAGCCTCTACCAGAACTACACCTACCACTTCGCCTGGATAATATCGCGCAAACGCACGCACAAGAAAGCCACCGAATGATTGTCCCACGAGGATATACGGCGGATTTATGCCGGCGTGTTGGAGTGCCGTGTGCAACTCGTAACAAATTTGTTTGCTTGTCCTTGGCGTCGGTCCCGGATCGCTCCACGCATAACCCGCCCTGTCGTATGAAACCGTGCGTGTAAACTTTGCGACGTCCGGTTGTACGAGCGACCAGATAAAAGAGAAGTCGGCGGTGCCATTTTCAAATATTACCGTCGGCGAGCCGTTTCCCTGCACACTCAAATGAAGTTTATGGCCACCCGCGTCGACAAGTATGCCATACGGAGGTTTGGCAACATCAAATTTGGCTGCGGTTTGTAATTGCGATAAAAGAGGAACCGTTAACACGACGCAGACCGAAAGCATGCGAATTTTCCGATTTATAATTTGACCGATCTTCATAAACGCTAATTGTTTTTTTGCGATTGCCATTTGCTTAACAGCATGCGCCATTTATTCGCCGCTTCGGCGTTTTGCACGAGCTTGCCGTTTTGATAAACCTCGTCTAATTCCTGGGGCATATTTACTTTAAGCCAGTCAACGGCGGGTTTGAGGTACGGTTTATAAGGCAGGTTCGCAGAATCAGGAACATAAGTTGTTTCCCGGATCAAACCTTTCGAGTCAAAAACAAATGTTGCCGTTCCTTTCCAGCCGGGGTAGCCGATGGGTTTAGTAAAATCATTTTGCTCGTTGAAAGTAACGGTCCAAATGCTGTCATGAAAAGTGTAGCTTAATATCTTTATATCCGGATGCATAGGTCCGTCCCAGTTTTGAAATGACGCCAATGCTTCGGTCTTGTTTTTTCCGCCATCTTCTTTGTTTATGAAGTAAGAACGAAAATTATCTGACGTATACTTGGATTTTTCCTCCACAGTGGATGCATTCAGATATGCTTTTATCTTATCCAACTGCACATTCTGAGTGCATGAATGAGCCGGAAGCCACACAAGAAGAAAGATTGCAACTTTATTTGTCATATCTGAATAGCTACTACTGTGGGAATTTATGGATTCTACAAGGTATGAGGATTGAAAACTTTTTTATTGGTGAGAATTGATTTTTTGCGGTTTAATGCTAAAATCATCAGCGTGAGCGTACCCGGATGCGACCACTAGTAAATGCAGACATTTGATCCGGCATCTCATCTTACATCAATCAACTTGCAAACCCGGGAGCAGGTTTCCGCTTTCGCGGGAATGACGGGCCAGAGCTCAATTAATTTTTGAAGCGTTTTACCGCAAGAACAAAGACGATTTCGTGCCGTAATGCGCGAAGGTGACGATGACTAAAACGCAGAATGATATGATCGCGCATCTGCGGTCCTGGATCAATCATTGCCCCATTTACTATCTCCGATCACCCGCCTTCCTAAAAGATCTTCAACCGTTGATAACTTTCTTTGAACCAGGTGGCAGCTTCTGCTTAATTTATGTGCAAAATACTTTGATGCAAGATGATCTTACCATAATGAGAAGCTTCCCCAACTTTCATGGATCATCTTTTGACCTCAATCAATACAACAAGACGTTTGAGGAAAAGAATGTCATTATACATGCGTCGTCAAAACATGTTGAGTATGGTGAACATTGGGGACCGCTTTCAATGAAATGCGTCATCAAAGGTGTTGAGCACTATGAGTGCAATGGCAGGTTTTACAATGTGGATAAAGACAGCTATTTGATCTTAAATGATGGCCAGTATTATTCAAGCTATATTTATTCCGATTCAACAGCCGAGTCCTTTACGATCAACTTTGCAGCAGCGTTTGTTCAACGGTCATTAAGGGCCGCGGATTTCGAAGAACGACAAGAACCGAAAAGTTTTGAATTCATTGAGAAGTTATACGCTCACGATGGCATAGCGATGCCTTTATTGACAAGTTTATATTGGCAAGCCGCAGCTGAAATCCCGGATACGGAATTGATAAACGAGACATACCACACTTTATTTTCATATTTGTTGCTTCAGCAGGAACAACTGAAAGGAGAAATAAGACGGATAAAAGCCAGGAAATACTCGACGCAGGTCGAATTGTACAAGCGACTTAATTACGCAAAAGACTTTATCCACTCATGTTATATGGATGAAATAACGCTTGATAAACTTGCCTCCGTCGCATGCCTGAACAGCGTGTATTTTTTGCGTGAGTTTAAAAAATATTTTACGGTAACTCCACACCAATACGTCATGAAGCGCCGGCTGGAGGCAGCTAAGAAATTACTCGAAACCACAACGTTCAGTATTGCTGACATCTGTTATGCGGTTGGCTACCGCGACGTAACTTCTTTCAACAAATTATTCAGGAAGAATTTCCTGCTGGCGCCCGGTGCATACCGGTCCTCTGTTGAACTTTCCTGCAAACATAACTGCTGAGCTCGTCTGCTTCCCCGGCTGTTTCCGTTATCGGGTGCGAATCAATTCTTCGGGCACCAAAAAGTCAATTTTCACCTGTTTACTTTCCTGTGTTCCGCATAAACTTGAGCCGATTTTCTAACAGAAAAATTCGCTTATGTACTCTTTAAAAATGCTGCTAAGCTTTACTGCTATTTTGTTTTGCTGCCTGGCTGCTGAAAGCCAGAGTTCATTCAACACAAAGCTCCAGGCCGCAGACTCATTCTATTTTGCAAATGATTGGAATAACGCAGTCAATCTTTACAACGAACTATTGACAGATACATCAACGAACAGCCTCGCGCTGCAGCGGCTCGGCTTTGCGTATTACAATATTGGCAACATCGATGAGGCGCTCAGAAACTTTCACAGGTCGGAAACTGCTAACCCTCCGGCTGCCATGCAACCGTACCTCTATTCACGAATGGCGAAAGCATTCAGCATAAAAAATGATTACGAA
>DASQJI010000581.1:0-2348 GCA_035631175.1 Parafilimonas sp. | reverse complement strand
GGAATTGTTCACTGATGTACCGGGCGGCTATGTTGATCTCCGGCCGAAAAGGATCGCGACCCATTAACTCATCTGATGCAAGAAACCTTAGCGGCGCAATGGCCACACCGGGATTGTTGATCAGGTTGTTTTCTTTAACCGTCGATGATTGAGCAAAAGAGCCGATAGCTATGTGCAAAAAGGTTAAGAATGTAAATTGCTTTCGTGTCATAAATTTTTGATTGTTCGCTTTTATCATTTTAAAATTCGGGCGATTTCAGTAATCCTCGCTAAATGATGATCGTCGTGTTCGGCCACAAAAAAAACAGGTCCATTACTCGCATAGGCGTTTTCAATCTCGGATGAATCGACGTTTTGAACACTTGTTCATCGGTAAGCTCTTGAATAAGTTTCATTGTTTTTGTTCGGATGTCACGAAATCCCCGTAACAGCTCTTCTATTGGCACTGCATCGTGATTTGCCTCGCTCGTTTTCCTGTTTTGCAGATCCGTTGGTCTCATTTCCCGCTCACCATTCATGATGTCATCAAACCGGCCTTGCCAAAGTGGCTCCAGGTCGATCAGGTGACCAAGATTTTCCTTAATCGTCCAACTTCCGTTTAACCTCACCGATTGAATATCGGGCGGAATTGATCTAAACTTTTCTTCGAAGCGTGCAGGCGTACCGGCAAGCCGCTCTATGATGGATGGAAAAATATTTTCTTGTGTGCTGAAATCAAATTTTCGGTTGAACCATTTTTCCTGCTTCATCAGCCGCAATTAAAAGTGCACAAGTGTATTACAAAACTGCAGATGCTACGGGCAGCGAAGTTAAAGGTTTGACTAAAATACCGGGCGACGCCGCCGAAAGCAGCAGCAATCCATGATTAATTTCAGTCTATATAGGCGAGGATAGCATCGATATCATCATCGCTGAGATTCGGAAATGCGTTCATAGAAACCTGGCCGTATTCGTTATAGAGCGCATTGAAGTAATCATTCCCCGACTTGAGAACTTTTTTATTATTTCTTATCCAGTCGTATAACAGTTTCTTGTCGGTTACCCGTTCATTGATACCCACCAGCGCCGGACCGATCAATCGTTTGTTGATAGCGTGACATGACGCGCAGTTTGTTATGAATAAAGTTCTGCCCTTCGATGCCGAAACATTCTCCGCTGAGTCATTATGAACTATCGGGTTTGAAACAGAATTTTGAGATTCTTGTTCATATGTGAAGCAAAACTTTACAACGAAGCCGGCAATAAGAAACACAATCACCAGAAGGCATCCATGAACAATATACTTAAGCTCGTTGTTCATTTTAGAACGGCTTAAAGCAAAGGTAGTACACAATATTTTTCGTCAACTATTCTGTATGGAAAATATCTCAGCATTGCGACAATCACATGAACGCGGGCATTTGCTTCACTACGTCGGTGGAGAAGAATCAAAAAATATTATACACTAATAAACTCATCAGATAGGCCAGGGCCGTCATATACACAAACTGGATGACCGGCCACTTCCACGTCCTGGTTTCTCTTTTTACAACCGCAAGCGTGCTCATGCATTGCATCGCAAATACATAAAAAACCATGAGCGATAATGCTGCAGGAAGTGTGTATACTTTGCTGCCATCTTCATGCACGGCTGCTTCCATTTTTTGATGGAGCGTTTTGTTGTCCTTGTCTTCTACACTGTATAAGGTGGCCATTGTTCCTACAAAAACTTCGCGGGCAGCAAAAGACGTAATGAGCGCGATACCGATCTTCCAGTCGTAGCCTAAAGGTTTGATCACCGGTTCGATCGTCTGTCCTAAGATCCCTGCGAAAGAGTTTTGCAGCTTTTCGGATTTATATTGTTTTTGTATCGACTTGGATTCCGCTGACGCAGATCCCTGGGCCACGAGCGCGTCGTATTTCTTATGCACGGCCTGCATCCTGGATGGCGGCCCAAAGCTGCTTAAGAACCAAAGCAGCAGGCTGATGAAAAGTATCACTCTTCCCGCATCGGTGATAAAGATCCTCGCTTTTTCAACCATCGTTATTCCCACATTTTTCCAGCGTGGTGCGCGGTACACGGGCAGCTCAAGGATGAAATAACTTTTCTCCTTAAGCTTAATAATATATTTGAACACCGTGCTCACAACGAGGGCCATCACCAGGCCAAGTAAATAAAGCGCCATCATAACCAGCCCTTGCAAACTAAGAAACCCCAAATAATATTTGTTCGGTATAACGAGAGCGATCAAAATCGTGTACACGGGCAAGCGGGCACTGCAACTCATCAACGGGGTCACGAGGATCGTAAGTAACCTTTCCTTCCTGTTTTCAATGTTTCGTGTCGTCATGATCGCAGGTACTGCGCA
>DASQJI010000580.1:0-1517 GCA_035631175.1 Parafilimonas sp. | reverse complement strand
ATATTGGGTGATGAAGCCGGTTAATTATCAGGCCGGAAAAAAATATCCTTTGTTGTTGGAGATACATGGAGGCCCTTCGTCGATGTGGGGCCCGGGCGAATTCACCATGTGGCATGAGTTTCAATTTTTCTGTGCGAGAGGTTATGGTGTCGTATACAGCAACCCTCGCGGCTCGGGTGGTTATGGTGTCGACTTCTTAAGAGCAAACATGAACGATTGGGGCGATGGGCCTACGAGTGACGTGTTAACAGCGTTGGATAAAACTGTTGTTGAAGGCTGGGCTGACACAAGTAAGTTGCTCATCACCGGCGGGTCTTACGCGGGTTATCTTGTTTCGTGGATAATAGGTCACGATCATCGTTTTAAGGCAGCGTGTTCTCAGCGTGGCGTGTACGATCTGAGTACATTTTTTGGCGAAGGAAATGCATGGCGCCTCATACCGCTTTGGTTCGGCGGATACCCGTGGGAACAAAAAGTAAAGGAGATGCTCGACAAGGAATCCCCAATCAGCTACGTACAAAACATCACAACGCCTTATATCATTTTTCATGGAGAGAATGATCTGCGAACCGGTATTACACAAAGTGAGATGCTGTTCAGAAGTTTGAAAGTGCTGGACAGGCCAGTGGAATATGTTCGCCACCCGGGAGCGACGCATGAGATCACAAGAAGTGGCAACAATCGTCAGCGCATTGATCAAATGCTGAGGACGTATGAATTTTTTGAAAGATTTATTTCAACAACTAATAATTAAACAAAATATCGTCGCTCTAACTTCTCTTCACTGTAAAACAGTTTTTATGAAGCATAAGATCGTTCTCATTTGCGCAGTGGTGGTCGGCGCAATCCAGCAAACAACCGCACAAAATTTTGATACAGTGCAAATCAAAACGGTCAAGATCACCGAAACAATTTCGATGCTGCAGGGTTCTGGTGGAAATATTGGCGTGTTGACGGGGAAGGATGGCATTGTGATCATCGATGACCAGTTTGCTCCATTATCAGAAAAAATAAAAGCTGCTTTAAAAACGCTGAGCGACAAACCGGTAAGGTTCGTGATCAATACGCATTTTCACGGTGATCACGTGGGCGGAAATGAAAATTTTGGAGGAGAGGGCGCCATCATCGTGGCACAGGACAACACGCGGCTTCGAATGACAAGCGACCAGTTTTCAAAGGCGATGAACTTTGAACAAAAAGCAGCTCCTTATGATGCGCTGCCAAAAGTAACTTTTGCAGACTCGGTCACTCTTCATTTGAATGGCGAAACGGCACAGGTTATTCATGTGAAAAACGCACATACTGATGGCGATGCATTCATCTACTTTAAAGAATCAAATGTTATACATGCGGGCGACGTTTTCGTCAGGTACGGTCTTCCGTTCATTGACCAGGAACACGGTGGAAGTATCAACGGGATGATAGAAGGCGTTGACAAACTATTATCGATCACAAATGAAAATTCGAAGATCATCCCCGGTCATGGAGACCTTGCAACAAAAAAAGATGTGATGCAG
>DASQJI010000579.1:0-13041 GCA_035631175.1 Parafilimonas sp. | reverse complement strand
TTGTACTCGCTGAAATAGATCCAGTGATAACCCTTCCAGTTATAATTTTTGTTTTTTAGAAAATGAACCGTCTTAATAACAATTAGCAGCAATAAAATTCCATCCAGCAGGTAGCGATAGGAATATACATCCATTTTTTCTATTTTTCTGTGAACCAGGAAAAATTTGCAGCCGGTTGTTATTTATCCAAAACTATAGTAATCTTTACATAGATTGCTCCCGGGCTGTTAGTATAATTTCAAAGAATGTTTTTGCATATTATCTACATTTGCTAATTTTATTCTCAAGCCGCTATCATACGCGGCTACAATTAGATAAACTTTAAATCCTTTTAACGAAAACTTTTTTGACATCTATGGACAAAGCGCTGTTATCAATTCCCGGCCTTCCTTCACCGGCAGGTATCCGTTCTCTGAAGTAAAAAAGAAACGAAGTAATAAACTGCTGACAGATATAAATCATCACAACATTTTTCCCATCAAAATCTCTTTTTTGTATGAAGACAAACAAATTCCTTTTACTTGTTATTCTTGTATTTTCGGCTTGTAGCAAACAAGACAGCAACGCAATAAGAAGCGGAGCTGTCAATAATAGCGCTACTGTATTTACGGACACAGTGATGGTCCCGATTAATGATCTGGGAACGGGAACTTATTTTGGATTTACGGCCGGATTATATCCCGGTGGACTGAATTATCCGACCCTTCAATATAAAAAGGATCTGAAAACCTTTGCCAGCGCCATTAAACCGCTGAACGGAAGTGGCGCGGTAGATTCGGCCGTCGGTAAAATCGTATTTATTTCCTTAGGCGGCAGTACCAGCGGACACTTGATGCGCGTTTTAAAGGATTCTACAATTAATGATGTTAACACCAATCCTTTTTTGAAGTTGATCAATTGTTCCGACGGCAGCGGCACCGCGTCATTCGAAAGCATAAGCAATCCAAACGATTCGTACTGGGATCATGTTTCTAACGTGATAATAACGAGTCGCGCATATCCGAAACAAGTTCAAGTGATCTATATGGAAACAGAGGATTCTATACAGGTGACAACGTTTCCTAACCGGCCGAACGCTGTTAAAGGTAATATTGAAGCGGCTGTGCGAACATGTAAACTCAAGTATCCGAATTTGAAATTAGTCTACTTCCTGGGCAGAACAACCACATTCCCCGATTCGACAAATAATCTTACTCAGACCACCAACAAAGAACCCTGTCTTTATTACAATGGATGGGCTTGTAAGTTTGCCATTGAGGACCAGATTAACGGAGCGCCGGGTACAGAATACAAAGGAAGTAATCCTGTGGCTCCCATAATGACGTGGGGTTGGTATGAATGGGCCAATGGAACAAACGTTCCGAGGCAGGATGGATTTACATGGCAGGCGAGCGATACGAAAGATGGCCTTCACGCTACCGATGCGGGTGAGGATACACTCGTTCATCGCTTCAAGACATTCCTGATGACAGACACCTATGCTAAAATATGGTACAAGAAGAAAAGAAAATAGTGGGTTAAGTTTGTTCCCAGAGGGTTTAATTCCGTATTAACATAACAAAATGACGAGAGATCTCTTTGAGAAAGTTTAATTGTAATCGCTAAAAAGATCGCGTCACCATAACTTGTACTTATTCAAAACAAAACAATATGAAAAGATATATCGTTTCTGCCGCATCCCTGTTCCTCGCGTTTTTATCTTGCAACAAAGATCAAATGAATACAGTTAGCTCTGACGACACGAAGAACAACGCTGTTGCCTTGACTGATACTGTAAAAGTGCCTTTGATTGACCTTGGCACCGGAACATATTTTGGTTATACGGGCGGGTTGTACCCGGGAGGCGTAAATAGTCCAAGCGGCCAATATAAGAAGGATTTAAAAGCATTCGCTGTGGCTATTAAACCGCTTAGTGGTTCCGGCATCGTGGACTCAACTGTCGGTAAGATCCTTTTTATATCCATGGGTGGCAGCACCGGGGGACGTAACATGGATTCGTTGAAAGCAAAAACGCTTCGTTATGCGAAGAAAAATCCTTACTTAAAATTGATCAACGCCTGCAATGGTGGCGGCGATGCCTCGTTACAACAGATCGCAGCCCCGAACACTGACTATTGGACTCACGTCAGCCAGGTAATTCTGGGGGCTCATTCAACGCTTAAACAGGTGCAGGTTGTCTACCTTGAATCGGAAGACTCTCTCAGTAC
This sequence comes from Parafilimonas sp., assembly GCA_035631175.1. Taxonomy (GTDB): domain Bacteria; phylum Bacteroidota; class Bacteroidia; order Chitinophagales; family Chitinophagaceae; genus Parafilimonas. The sequence goes on along the minus strand of DASQJI010000579.1, from coordinate 10,834 downwards.
AATATTGGATTTTCCTGCACGACCCAACCAGTATAAGGTGGATCTGGAGGCGGCTATCCGCACATGTAAGGTAAAGTTGCCTAATCTGAAACTCGTCTATGTGCTCGGAAGAACGACAACGTTTGGTACAACTAAAACCACGAATTCAGAACCTTGCCCTTATTATAACGGATGGGGCGACAAATTCATGATTGAAGACCAGATCAATGGCGTGCCGGGTACTGAGTACAAAGGGACTAATGCGGTAGCTCCAATGGTTACGTGGGCATTTTATCAATGGACGAACGGCTCAACGGTACCGCGTACAACCGACGGTTTTGTATTTGATGAGAGCTTGTCCTATGATGGCGTTCATGCCACTCCTGAAGGGCAGGACTCACTTTCTACCCGGTTTCAAAATTTCCTGATCACCGACAAGATTGCAAATATCTGGTATAAAAAACACTAAATCGGGCGGTGGCAACCCGGTTTATTTAAAAGTGATACTACACGCGGCCGTGCGAAATTAACCACTCGTTAGGCAACGCAAAACCTTTGGATAAACATGAAAACATCCGCATTTCGAGTGATCGTGTGGTTGGTCGTATTCGCCGCATGTCAGAAAACCAGCGAAGTAAACCATCCGTCGGGAATGTCTGCCGCAAATTCAGTAGCCTTCACCGACACGATAAAAATTCCCATCAATGACCTAGCCACCGGCACGTATCTTGGATATACCGGCGGATTATATCCAGCGGGAATTGACACTCCGTCCGGACAATACGCGAAAGATCTGCTTCGGTTTGCGACGAAGATAAAACCACTTGATAGCAGCGGCAAAGCATCTGATACCGGCAAAGTGTTGTTCATTTCCCTGGGAGCGAGTACGGGCGGCAACAACATGAAAGCCCTGATCCTAAAAACGGCGGGTAACCCGAAAACGAATCCATTTCTGTTTTTACTGAACTGCAACAATGGCGCCGGCACTGCAACACTTAACAACATTGCCAATCCGAACGATCAATACTGGGACCATGTGAGTTTGATACTACGTAGCCATCACGTTGGATACAAACAAGTACAGGTCATCTACTTTGAAACAGATGATTCACTGCCGGTAAACTCTTTCCCGGACCGGGCCAATATTGTTCGCGACAATTTTAGCAAGGCAATGCAGGTATGTAAATCAAAGTTCAAGCACCTAAAACTGGTGTATGTACTTGGAAGAACTACAACATTTGATAAGATCCTGGTCCAAAACCAGGAGCCGTGTCCATATTATAACGGTTGGGGCTATAAGTTCTATATTCAGGATCAGATCAATGGAATAGCTGCGACGCGCTATAAAGGCGATAGCGCCGTAGCCCCGTTGGTAACATGGGGGTGGTACCAATGGGCAGATGGAACAACTACACCGCGATTGGATGGTTTTGTATGGACAAAAGACATGACGGTAGACGGAATGCACGCCGATTCTACAGGGCAGGACACGCTCGCTACAAGATTTCAAAACTTTTTGTTGACGGACCGATATGCCAACGTTTGGTACGCGAACCATACCAAGCCGTAATGTGAATCGTGAGTCAATAATAATTTCACTACCTGTGGAAGAACCAGGCATCAATCCTTTCGGTTTCATGCACTTTCTTCAAATAAAATAAAGAGCCGGGCGAATATTTTATCGACCAATGAGAAGCAGCTCACGCATCAATAAAATAGCAGAAAATCTTCTGCGACCGGAATCCGTCGGAACCTCGAAAAAATATCAAACATTCGCGACGAAAATTCTGTTTGCTACCTAAAACGCTATTTGTGTACTTTCATTTATTCGATAACCTTAATTGATCAGGCGTATGAAACCAATGTGGGTTGTTTTAGTCACCGCTTTGATGTTATTAGTGGATTGTACAAAACTTGATAGTGACGTTTCACGCCTGGGATCAGCAAACAATAGTTCTGCGACGCTTATTGACACCGCGAAAGTTCCGATCAATGATCTGGGAACGGGGACTTATCTTGGCTTCACCGGTGGATTATATCCCGGTGGCGTTGACACACCTTCAGGCCAATATGCAAAAGATCTAAAAAAATTTGCACGTGCCATTGTGCCGCTTAATGCAAGTGGCGTAAAAGATTCCAGCAGCAACGGGACAATTGTCTTCATATCGTTGGGAGGGAGTACGAGTGGTAATTTGATTAATGCACTGAAAGCGAAAACCGACAGCAATCCTGCGACGAACGCTTTCCTAAATATATTCAGTTGTTCGAATGGCTACAGCTCGGCGTCATTCAACAGCATGATGAATCCAAACGATCCCTATTGGAGTCATGTGGACAACGTGCTGGCGGGTCACTCAATAACACATGAGCAGGTGCAGATCATCTATGTGGAATCAGAAGATTCTACAAACCTGGTTTTTTTTCCGGGCCGCGCTTACAGGGTTAGAAATGAAATTGAAGCATGCATGCGGATATGTAAAATAAAGTTTCCTAATATCAGATTAGTGTACGTCGAGGGAAGAACCACCACGTTTCACAAGTATGAAATTCCGAACAGGGAGCCTAGCCCTTACTATAACGGCTGGGGTGAAAAATTTGTGATCCAGGATCAGATCAATGGTGTGCCGGGCACTCAGTATAAAGGTGACAGCGCTGTCGCGCCGCTGGTTACATGGGGATGGTATCAATGGGCAAATGGAACAACTAAACCACGAAAGGATGGTTTCAGATGGCTTGAGAGCGAAACAACTGACGGTCTTCATGCAACTGATGCCGGCGAGGATACGCTCGCTACAAGATTTCAGAATTTCCTGCTTACAGATAAATACGCGAAAATTTGGTACGCAAATCACACGAAGCATTAAGCATTGTGTGCCGTGCCCGGAAGTTCTTACTTTAGAAGCTTGTTATGTTTGATAGCGAGCGGACAAAAATTCTCATCATTACTTCTGAATTTCCTCCTGATGCGGGCGGCATCGGTAACCATGCCTTTAATCTTGCCCTTCATCTTGCAAAACGAAATTTTTCGGTGACGGTAGTCGCCGACATTGTTTACGCATCCAAACAAGAAATTGAAAATACCGAATGGGTTCGAAAGATAAATTTCGCGCCGGTATACCGGAAGCGGATTGTTCTTGCCTCTTATTATAACCGGGTACAAAGAGCGATCACACTTTCAAAGCGTAGTGATGTAATATTTCTGTCAGGAAAATTTCCACTATGGTTGTCGAGCATGCTAAGAATGTTGTATCCATCGAAGAAAATCATTGCTATTGTCCACGGAACAGAGTTGCGCGAACGGTTCATAAATTTCAATCTTAAAAAATGTGATCGCATTATCGCCGTTTCAAATTTTACTTTGTCGCTCATTCCGTCTTTTATAAAAACCACGATAGAAATCTGCGTTATTTCAAACGGCATCGACATCGACGAATTTGCTGATGCGCAAGTCCGGCCACGCAAAAAAACCAGCAAGGAAAATTTGCAACTCATAACCGTCGGCAGCGTCACCGAAAGAAAAGGGCAACGAAATGTGATCAATGCGCTACCGACGATCATAAGACGCTTTCCACACGTATGCTATCACATGGTTGGACAGCCGGTGCTGCAAAAAGAACTGCAACAACTTGCCATCGAAAAAAATTTACAAGCACACATCAAATTCTATGGTGCGGTAAGCAGAGAAAAATTAATTCAATTACTGGCCGATGGTGACATAAAGCTAATGCTGAGTACAAATACTTCATCAGGCGACGTGGAAGGTTTTGGTATAGCGATCCTTGAAGCAAACGCCTTAGGTATTCCGGCGATCGGTTCAAAAAATACAGGTATTGAAGACGCGATCAGAAATAATGAAACAGGTATTCTTGTCGATCCAAAAAACCCACGGGAGGTAAGCCAGGCAATTGAAAAAGTGTTGGCTGATTATGAGTTCTTTTCAGCAAATGCAAAACGATGGGCAATGCAGCACGACTGGAAAATATTGATCGATCGATATATTGAAATAATAGAAAGCGTATTTTAAATTTCCACCTCCGGGTGCTTTTTCATCGCGGTCCTGTAAAGTAATATGCCAAGCACGGCAAAGCCGATCACACCAAGCAACTGGTATCCACCAATACCGATTGCTTCTTCGAGTTTGCCTTCGAGGTTTATTGTTTCGAGTTTAGCTGCGATATTATCACTCCCCGCTATCAGCAAAGCGACGATCACACCAGCCAACGCGCCGCCAGCAACCAGGCCTGTTGCAAATAAATTACCTTTTCCCAAATCGTCTTCGGCAGCAATTTCTCCACGGCGTTTTTTGCGCCAGTCGACAAATCCGCGAATGACTCCTCCACAGAAAATTGGCAGCGTTGTACTCAATGGCAGATATGCTCCTACAGCAAAGCTCAAAGAATTCACGCCGCATAATTCCATTACAACGGCGAGGGCGACGCCGACAAATACAAATTGCCAGTCAAGGTTGAAAGATAATATTCCTTTAATGAGTGTCGCCATCAGGGTTGCCTGCGGACCCGGGAATTTATCTGTGCCGATCGCATGCGTAAAGCCCTGCTGCACCATTTCTGCGGTTGGTTTGTCAAGCACTTTGATCGTTAAGCCAATAACCAGTGAAGAGACGATCGCTCCAATAAATAAAGCGATCTGTTGGTTTCGCGGAGTAGATCCCACAATAAAACCTGTTTTCAGATCCTGCGACGTGGCGCCTGCATTCGCCGCCGCGATACATATCATGCCGCCAACAACCAGCACCATGGGTTCATACGTTTTCCCGCTCCATCCAATTCCGATAAATACCAAACACGTTGACATTACAGTTGCAATGGTCATTCCGCTAATGGGATTATTGCTTGAACCAATAATGCCAACAATGCGCGATGAAACGGTAACGAAGAATGCACCAAAAATTACGACGAGCACGCCCAATAACAATTTGCTGCCGATAGAATCACCGGGTATCATGGGAATGAAAGCCATCAAAATAACCAATGCAAGGCTTCCGAATAAAACAACTTTTAAGCTGAGGTCGCGTTCAGTGCGCAACCTGGTATCTCCTTCGCTTCTATTCCTGATCGAGCCGATACTTTCTTTGAAGGATGAGATGATGGTTGGAATAGTCTTCATGAGCGTAATGAAACCTCCCGCCGCGACAGCACCTGCTCCAACTTGCCTGATGTATGCGCGATAAATGGCGGAAGCGGTATCGGCAAATTGATGGGTTGCCGGGTCCCACGCACCCGGCCCGCCCGCTGTTGCCACGTCTTTTAAGTAGCCAAGCTTCACGAGTTGCGATGCGATTAAAGTTTGATCTTGTATAAGTGTTGCAAGCAAAGGATTTAAAACAAGCCAACTCAAGACACCGCCTGCAACCAACGCACCTGAAATACGCGGACCAATTATGTAGCCGACACCCAAATATTCGGGCGTAATTTCTCCGCTGATCTTAGCTGCCGGAAAATATTTATTGGTGAGTTTTGTTGTGTATTCGGGCACCTCTGCAATGATGTGCAGTATCCTTTGCAGGAAAGCATACAGCATGGCAACACCTACTCCGATGAATGCTGTGCGTGCAATATCACCACCCTTCTCTCCTGCTTTTAAAACCGCAGCGCACGCGGTTCCTTCGGGATATGGTAAAGTGCCATGTTCTTTCACGATCAGCGAGCGTCGAAGCGGGATCATCATTAATGTTCCCAACAGGCCGCCAAAAATTGCAAGAATGAGAATTGTAACGTAGTTGAAAAAATTTGCTCCAACACTTTGCCCATTCACCATTGAAAGAAATAGAAAACCGGGTAACGTAAATGCAACACCCGAAGCAATGCTTTCACTCGCCGAACCCGTGGTTTGAATAATATTATTTTCCAGAATGGTTGTCTTCAGTAATCTTCTTCCAACCGTGATGGCGATAACGGCTATCGGGATAGATGCGCTGACAGTTAAACCTGCTCTCAGTGCGAGATAAACATTCGCCGCTCCGAATAAACAACCCATGATACAACCCATTACTACAGCCTTCACTGTAAATTCTTTCATATGGGTTTCGGGCGCAACGAATGGCTTGAATGATTTTAGTTCCGGCATGTGTTTGAATTAAAGATTAAAATGAAAAAAGCGATGTTCTGCATCGCTTTAAAGAGGACTTAAGCGGACCCCGTCTTCTCTCTAACAATACTGTTGAGCGATTTCAACCTCGTGTAAATAAGAATTCCGCCAATAGTTGCTGCGATAAATAAAGCTCCAAAAAATATTTTCTTATCAGTGAAGTCATCCCAGAAACTTGTCATGACGCCGGCAATCTTTCCTCCGAGTGAAGTTGACAAAAACCAGCCGCCCATCATTAAGGCCGTTAACCTTGGCGGCGCCAATTTGGAAACGAGTGATAGTCCAATAGGGCTTAAAAAGATTTCACTTACCGTGAAAACGCCGTATGTACCCCAAAGCCAAGCGGGTGATGTTTTATATTGATAAACGGATGGCACACTCATCACTGCAAAAACCATGACTAATGCGGATAGGCCAGATATAAACATTGCCATACAAAACTTCGATGCTGTCGTAGGTTCTTTTCCCCGCCGCCTCATGTAGTCAAAAAGATTGATGAAAATTAAGGTCAGCACGACAATAAATAACGGGTTAATGGATTGAAAAAGTTCAGTATTCATCAACTCTACATCTTTGCCCTGGGGCCATTTCTCCTTAGGAACATTATTAAAATACGGATCTGGTCCCATTACCTTCACAACTTTTGTGCTTGTGTCAACTTTATTGCCCTGTGCGGTTATCCCATATAATATTTTCGAGGTATCGGATTTGCCATTTTGTGTTCTTGCCGTTACAATACTGTCAAGACTTAGGACTTGACTTTTATCGCGAACATCTACGAAATACTGATCAACCTTATTCACAAGCCGCGGCGTGTCGGTCACATGCTGTAATGATCCGAGAAGACCCATTCCCTTTTTTGTAACTCCTGATACCTCCCTGTCTGTATGTTTTTCAGCCCACAACGTAAGGCCTGTGGAGTTTTGGTTATATATGGTCCAAAAAACGATCGCTATGGCGAATATGAAAAGAAGCGCACCAATGCCACGTTTGTCTCCTCCCTTAGCCTTTAGCCAAAGAGAAACGTAAAAGGCAATGATCGGAATACATGCAAAAATAAACGCATCATTTGCCTGACTGCCCATGATCGTGGTATGAAACAATTTCGTGGGAACTATCCAGCCAATTATTGCAGCAATGATCGCAGGCAAAAAAACAGTTGTGAAAATTTTTGACAATGGCATGTCCTCAGGCTGTATGGGTTTTTTTACGTCGCCAACTTTCACATGTTTCAGAGATATGCTGAGGTTAATCAATCCGATTATTAACCCAACTCCTGCGGCAGCAAAAGCATAACCCCATCCGTACCTATTGCGCAGGTACGCAGCGACGAAATTGCAAATGAACGCACCAATATTAATCCCCATATAAAAAATGTTGTACGCATTATCCTTTAGAGGTTTTAGATCGTCCCGATTGTAAATATTACCGAGCAGCGTTGAAATATTAGGTTTAAAAAAGCCATTGCCCACAATCACCAATCCAAGAGAAATAAACATGGCCGTATTACCCGGAAGAGACAAACCAAAATAACCCGCCGCCATTAAACTGCCACCTAAAAAAATCGATTTCGTATATCCTAAATAGCGATCCGCTATCAAGCCACCTATAAAAGGAGTTAAATACACCAGCGCAATAAAACTTCCCACGATATCAGCGCCGGTCTTTTCATCAAGACCCTTGCCGCCGGTCTTGTTATCGATCATATACAATAATAAAATTCCAACCATTAGGTAGTATGCGAAGCGTTCCCACATTTCAGTCATAAACAATACATACAAGGCTCTTGGATGTCTTCCTGATTTTTGCTGCATAAACTGATTTCGTTAGAGTAATTGAAGCGTACCAGCGCTCAAAATAAGCAGAAATTTCAATAAACGAATTCAAATTCTGAGAAAGCATAAAACGTTTACTTTCGCCGCTTAATAATGTTGAACGAATGAATATTCTTTTACTCGGCAGCGGAGGAAGGGAACACGCAATGGCGTGGAAGATGGTTCAAAGTGAACATTGTCATCAACTGTTTATTGCTCCGGGCAATGCAGGCACATCACAGTGCGGGAAAAACGTAAACATCAGCGTAAACGATTTTGACGCAATAAAAAATTTTTCTATCGAAAACAATATTGAACTCATCGTCGTAGGTCCGGAAGAACCATTAGTAAAAGGCATCTTTGATTACTTCAACAGTTCGAATAATTCACCTTCAAAAAAAATAAACGTCATGGGCCCCTCAAGTGCGGGTGCACAATTAGAAGGAAGTAAGGCCTTCTCCAAAAAATTTATGCAGCGACACAATGTTCCAACTGCATCGTATGGTGAGTTCACAAAAGAAAATTTTGAAGAAGGAAAAAAATATATTCAGCAACATAGTTTGCCTGTTGTCTTAAAAGCGGATGGCCTTGCAGCCGGAAAAGGTGTTGTGATTTCAAATACACATGAAGAAGCATTGAAAGCGTTTGAGGAAATGATCATCCATGAACAATTTGGCGAAGCATCGTCACGGGTTGTGATCGAACAACATCTTGACGGCATAGAGTTGAGTGTTTTTGTTTTAACTGACGGAAAAAATTATAAGATCATCGGTCACGCAAAGGATTACAAACGCATTGGCGAAGGAGACAGAGGTTTGAACACCGGCGGTATGGGCTGCGTGAGCCCGTTGCCTTTTGTTGACGAAGCGTTCATGAAAAAAATCGAAACGAGAATTATTCAGCCAACGGTCAAAGGACTGGAAGCCGAAAAAATAATTTACAAAGGCTTTATCTTTTTCGGTTTAATAAAAGTGAATGACGAACCGTTCCTGATAGAATATAACTGCCGCATGGGCGATCCTGAAACAGAAGTTGTGTTGCCTCGTTTAAAAAATGATTTGGTTGAATTATTCCTTGCGCTTGAAAACGGCGCTTTACAGGAAGCGTTAATTGAGTTTGACGAGAGGGCATGCGCAACCATCGTTGCTGTTAGTGCAGGTTATCCAGGCACTTATGAAAAGAACAAGGCAATCAATTTTCCAGGCAAGCCTTTGCTGGCGGATGAGACAATAATTTTTCATGCAGGTACAACCTCAACCAGCGATGGCAGGATTCTCACGAACGGAGGCCGTGTACTGGCGATCACATCATTTGGCAGGAATATTGCCGATGCAGCGCAAGTTTCCCGGGATTTGCTGGCAAAGATCGATTTTGAAGGAATGTATTATCGCCGGGATATAGGATATGAGTTTGAAAAATAAAGGCTTTGTTTCCCTTTATTTTCAAATGTTTAATACTATTTCTAACGGAGGTTACCAAATAAACTTGGTAACCTAAAAAAAACCTGATGTGAATATTAACTAAACCCGTCAAAATTGCTCAAATACAGCTTTGTCAATTCGGATTATTTCTTACAACTTTGCGGCATTAAAAAAAATTTAAGGAATCTTTGAGATAATGGGACTTTTTAATTTTTTCACGCAAGAAATTGCCATCGATCTGGGGACTGCAAATACACTGATCATACATAACGATGAAGTAGTAGTAAATGAACCTTCCATAGTTGCATTAAACCGTAACAATCCTAAAGAAGTGCTCGCAGTGGGAAAACGTGCTTTGATGATGCATGAAAAAACGCATGAAAGCATACGCACTGTCCGGCCTTTGAAAGATGGGGTTATTGCCGATTTTAATGCCGCCGAATTGATGATCAAGGAGATGATCAAGATGATCTATCCAAAAAAACCATGGATTGCACCCCGCTGGAGAATGGTGATCTGTATTCCATCAAGTATAACAGAAGTAGAAAAGCGCGCTGTGCGCGACAGTGCAGAACAGGCTGGCGCAACAGAAGTTTACCTGATACACGAACCTATGTCGGCAGCGCTTGGTATTGGCATCGATGTGGAAGAGCCGGTCGGTAACATGATCATCGACATTGGGGGTGGTACAACGGGGATTACGGTGATCGCACTTGCAGGGATCGTGTGCGACCAAAGCATACGGATCGCGGGCGACGAGTTTACCGCAGACATCATGGAAGCGCTGCGTCGCTATCATAGCCTGCTGATCGGTGAACGTACGGCCGAACAGATAAAGATCACAATCGGGGCTGCCATGAAGGATCTCGAGTCACCCCCTGAAGACATGCCTGTAAATGGTCGCGATCTTGTCACGGGTATTCCAAAACAGATCATGGTAAGTTACCAGGAAGTTGCAGAAGCCATCGACAAGTCGATCTTCAAAATTGAAGAAGCTATTCTGAAAGCCCTCGAAACAACTCCTCCGGAATTAGCCGCCGATATTTACCGCAGAGGACTCTATTTGACAGGTGGGGGCGCCTTGCTGCGCGGACTCGACAAGCGCCTGAGCCAGAAAATAAAATTGCCGGTGCATGTAGCTGACGACCCGCTCATCAGCGTTGTAAGAGGAACGGGTTTAGCCCTGAAAAATTATCAGCGGTTCCCATTCGTCATGAAATAATTTGTAAAAAAATCCAGGAACCGAATTCCAAAAATCAAATAGGCTGTCGTCTTTTGAGGCTTGGTATTTGTTTGGAAATTGGAATTTGAAATTTGGAATTTTTCTAGTTTGCGGAACATCATTGCATTCATACGCCAGTTTTTCAATTTCTTTCTGTTCCTCGTTTTGCTGGGAGCGTCCCTGATCATCCTTATTAATTACAATCAAACTTACCAGGCAGTGTTTTCAAACATTGCCAATGAGACCACCGGTAAGGTCGGATCACAATACAACAAAGTAGAATACTATTT
>DASQJI010000578.1:0-2559 GCA_035631175.1 Parafilimonas sp. | reverse complement strand
AGAATTTTCATTCGAACGGGCGTCGCCCACTCCTTCCTGTAATGCTGGCCGAGGAACAAACGCTTAAAGCCTCCAGCTTTATCATAAGACGGGTTTGCCGTGGCGACTGTATCCTTTTGCCTTGCATTTGTTTGCGCGTTCATTACAAGGGGAATTGAAAACAAGCAGAAAAAAAGCGGACCAAAAAACTTTTTCATCGTTCAGTGTTTTTAGATTTTTTAAACCATGCTCTTTATGTGGTTCGACTCGTCCGAAGATAAACTACGTCATTTTAATGCATTAAATAATCATGCAGTCATTTCTGCGCTTTTAATATAGAATTTTTTTTGTTTACACGAAAGTTTGGAAAAAGCTTTTTAGAATTTTCCAATAAATCGGATCAGATGTTCCGATACGATATCTCGCGGCCAGCTGAAATATCGGAAGGAGCAAAATTGATCTTTTTATACCACCTTGATTGAAGTGAAGATTTAATTGGCAATAGAAATATTAGGTGGAAAAGTTCCTGATGTTCGGATCATTCATGACTAATCGGACAGGACAGCTAACAGTTCAGGCATATTACGAACGTCTCGGCGATCGTTTAGAACAGCATTTTCTCGCGGGTAAGTCTGACCTTTTTTTATTTATCTTTCGGCTTGTACAATTTTATATGCCTTCGTCACGACAACTTACGGCCATCATGTTTGCAGATATTGCCGGTTATACTTCTTTGATGCAGGAAGATGAGGCAATGGCGTTAGAGCTAAGAAACAAGTTCCTGCAAAAGATCGGTGAAGAAACATCAGCTCATAACGGCCGGATACTGGATATTAAAGGTGACGGTGCATTGTGCAGCTTTGCCAGCACCATCGAAGCTGTAAAAGCAGCGATCAGCCTGCAGCTTGAAATGCAGGCTGATCCCGTTGTGCCACTAAGAATTGGCATGCATGCCGGTGATGTGATCATGGAAGCAACTAATATTTATGGGGACGGAGTGAACATCGCCTCGCGGGTTGAGTCGTTTGCTGTTCCCGGAAGCATTTTTATTTCCGGAAAAGTGTATGATGATGTGAAAAATCAAAAAGACATTCAGGCAATCTCACTTGGAAAGTACATGCTAAAAAATGTGCGCGACGAAATGGAACTTTTTGCGATCAGTAATCCGGGCATAAAGATCCCGGACAAGAATAAATTGCAAGGCAAGGGTGAAAAAGTCGGGGAAAATTTGCGATCGAAATGTGTGATGGTCTTACCCTTTGTAAACATGAGTAATGATCCTGAACAGGAATATTTCAGCGACGGACTTACTGAAGAACTCATCTCGAAATTGGCAACTGTAAGGGACCTGAGGGTGATATCGAGAACAACATCGATGCAATACAAGGGTACAAAAAAAGGTGCGAGGACAATTGGCAGCGAAAACGACGTGAACTATATCGTGGAAGGAAGTGTGAGAACCGCAGGAAATAATCTGAGGATCACTGCACAATTCATTGATGCGGACAGGGACATTCACCTGTGGGCTGAAACATACCGCGGAACGATGGACGACATTTTTGATATCCAGGAACGTGTGTCTGAAAAAATTGTCGAGGCCTTACGCATACAGCTCACGCGTGACGAGCAAAGTATATTGGGCAAGCGTTACACAGAAAACACTGCTGCGTATCAGCTTTATCTTAAGGGCCGTCACTTTTGGAAAGAAAGAAATGAGGAAGGCCTTGAGAAAGCCGCTAATCATTTTCAGAAAGCTCTTGAGATCGATCCTGATTACGCGTTGGCATGGGTCGGACTCGCAGACACATACAGCCTGATGGGTGAATATAGCAACGTGTCGAGAAGAATACTTTTTCCAAAACAAATGGCAGCGGTTAACAGGGCGCTTGAATTAGACAACCGCCTCGGAGAAGCGCACATTTCGCTTGCGATCTCTCTTATGTTGAATGAATGGGATTGGAAAAACTCAGAAAAAGAATATAAGCTGGGAATAGAATTAAGTCCAACATACGCAACGGGTCATCATTGGTACGGTGAGTGGTTGCTGTTTAACGGAAAGATCGAAGAAGCGTTCGAAGAAATAAATATCGCCGTTGAATTGGAGCCACTTTCGCCGGGCATCTTAAAGGACAAAGGCATTTTTTATTACTACAGGAAACAGTATAACCAGGCGATCAATATGGGATTGATGACGCTGGAAGTGAAACCGGATTTCGCACCTGCCTATCGGCTCCTTTCACTTTCATATGCGGGGCTCAAGATGTTTGATGAAGCAATTTCAAACAACGAGCGCTGGCGCGAACTCACAGGCAATAAAACAAAAACTGATATCGCCCTTGCCGAGATCTATGCGCTTGCGAACCGAAACGAAGAAGCAAAAAAAATAATAAGCTCAATCGACACGGATGAGCCTTTGAGCGGAAACGATTATCGTGGCATGGCGCTGGTGTACATTGCCCTCGGCGAACATGACCTCGCGTTAACGTGGCTTGAAAAAAGTTATGCGCATCATGAAGAATCGTTGTGCAGCATTAAAGTTGATGCTAAATGGGACCCGATCCGCTCGGAGCGGCGCTTCAC
>DASQJI010000577.1:0-1805 GCA_035631175.1 Parafilimonas sp. | reverse complement strand
GGAAACACTCGGAGGCGATAGCCGACGCCATCTATTTAAATGAGGACTGTGTAGGATAGTTATTAGGCGCATGTGTTTTGCCAGTTTTCTAAACTGCGGTAAAACCAATGAGTCTAATAAATTTTGAAAAAATTATTGTTGCGAATCTTCTGGAGTGATATTCCTCTTTACGGAATGTTTATTTCTTTGCTAACTCTACTAATTTTAGAATTGCTAACCCTAAAGAAATAGCGAAGCTCGTCCACAGAATAATTTGATTTAAAGTATAGTTTCGATATACTCTTTTTGCATTTTGAGTATTGAAATACTTATTTGCATTATCCGTTATCCGTATGTCTCTTTCTTCTCTTAAAAAATTACAATAGTTAATGCCGATTTCAGTAATTCGATATTGTTTGTTAGCTCTTATATATGCGTCTCTCGGTTTGGTTTCCGGTTCAACAGTTGTTATATTTTCAGAACTATATAAACCCTGCATTGATTCTGACGCTTGTTTATAACTCATATATGGATGTACCGCGGCATATACATCAGCGGGTATTAATTCAACTCCGTCAATTAGCGTTTCTAAAATAAACAGTTGTCCTCGCTGCTCTGGTTTCATAAAAATATTACACCGCTAATGTAATCTATAAACAGGGTGGAAGTTCCCACGAACTACGGTGCGGAGGGCTTTTATTTTTTCTTGTGGGAGAGCCCGTGCGTGCTACTTAACATAATATTAATTATAGGCAAGTTAGGTGTTCTGGTTTTTGAAGTAGCCGATGGTGTCGTGATCGATTTGCTCGCTTAGAAATTGTGAAGCATTCGTGAGTAACGGCGCACACAATCCTTTGCCAATAAATAAATTCTGATTCGTGATGATGCGCGTTTCATCCCACAAATTTTCGTCGGCAAAAGATTGCAGCAACTTTGCGCCGCCTTCAACCAAAATACTTTGAATGTTCAATTGGTAACAAGCATTTAAAACCTGGTGAACAACGCTGACGTCAGCCGTCACCTGGTAATAATTTGGACCGGCCTGCAGCTCCTCCGAAAGTTCGATGGTATTTTTTTTGAGATTAAAGACGATTGTCGGGTGATCGGTATTAAAGATTTTTAGCGCCGGCGGTAATTTAAGGTCCATGTCCACGACCAAACGAATAGGATTCTTACCAACCCAGAGCCGGTTGTTTAACTGCGGATCATCGCTCAGGGCGGTGTTTGTACCAACCAGTATCGCTGCTTCTTCAGAACGCCATTTATGAACCAATCTATTCGTAAGATCACCGCTGATCACCAAACGTTTATCGCCGATGCCTGCAATTTTGCTGTCGGCAGTTTCTGCCCATTTAAGAATTATAAAAGGACGGTGTTTCGTATGAAACGTGAAGAACCTTCTGTTTAGATTTTTGCATTCATGCTCAAGAATCCCGGTGATCACTTCCACGCCTGCCTGCCTTAATCGCTCAATACCTTTTCCGTCCACGTGTTCAAAGGGGTCCACGCTGCCGACCACGACATTGGGAATATTATTTTTGATGATCAGGTCCGTGCATGGCGGCGTCTTGCCAAAATGCGCACAAGGTTCGAGGTTGACATATAAAGTTGAGTCGACGATCAGATGTTTATCAGCTTCGGCGACCGATTCAATACAATTGACCTCAGCATGTGCTTTCCCATACTCGCGATGATATCCCTCCCCGATGATCCGGCCATTATGCACCAGCACAGCGCCGACCATTGGATTCGGTGCAACATGGCCAGCGCCCAGCATGGCTAGTTGTAAACATCGGTGCATATAAATCTCGTGGTGCATGTATCAA
>DASQJI010000576.1:0-2917 GCA_035631175.1 Parafilimonas sp. | reverse complement strand
CAGATGTTGTTTAAGGTCATCAAATCCGAAAGTCTTTTTTTCTATGAATTCCTGATCGAGCGCAGCGCCGCGTTCCTTTTCATCCTCTTCAATCAGCAGTTTTTCGAGCGCCTGTAACAAAGGCATATCACCATTGATCTTTACCTGCAAAAAGATGTCAGTCAGTGCCGTGCTCATACCGAGCATACCTTTTACTTGCTGCGGATTATTGAAGGCCATCAAACCCGTTTCAGGCAAAGGGTTTACCGCGATGACGATCGCTCCGTTGTCTTTTGCTTTTTGTAAAGCCGTAAGCATGCGCGGATGATTGGTGCCGGGGTTTTGCCCAAGGATAATTATCACTTCGGCCTGGTAAATATCTTCAAGCTTCACTGATCCTTTGCCTATCCCCAACGATTCGGTTAATGCAATACCGCTGCTTTCGTGGCACATGTTACTGCAGTCGGGTAAATTGTTTGTTCCAAATTCTCTAACGAAAAGTTGATACAAAAATGCAGCTTCGTTACTCGTGCGACCGGATGTATAAAAGATCGCTTCGTCCGGTGAGGAAACATTATTTAATGCGGTTGCGATCTTTTTGAAAGCTTCGTCCCATGAGAGAGGTTGGTAGTGAGTAGCACCTGCAGGCAAATACACGGGTTGAGCGATGCGGCCTTTCTTGCCAATGTCATGATCGTTCAACGCAGCGAGGTCCTTCACAGAATTCTTTGCAAAGAATGCAGCGGTCAATTTTTTTGTCGTTGCTTCCTCTGCGACAGCCTTCGCACCATTTTCGCAATACTCAGCAATTCGTGAACGTTCATCATCCGGGTCAGGCCATGCACAGCTTGGGCAATCAAAGCCATGTCGTTTGTTCAGATGCCTCATCGCTTTTAACCCGCGTGTGATGCCTGCTTCTTTGAACATCATCTTGCTGCCGGAAACAACAGCTTCAAAGCCCGCAGCGGCCTTTTTTACTTTACCTTTTTTGAGGCCGGTCAACTTTTCAGGGTTCTCGGCACCTTCATGGTGCATATCATCACTCATGTCTCTGTTATCTTGTTTGGGTTTTCGTAATTGTCAGACTGATCTTCGGCGCTTTTTTCGATGCATTTAAAATCTTTCTCCACCAAAATATATAACGAATCGTTTTCTCCGATCGGCATGTAGGTATCAAAGCCTACCACATCATTGTCGGCCCAATCTTTTATCAATACCTTAGGCACGAACACATTTATCTTGCCCGCTTTAAAATTTGCGGAGAGTTTGTGTATACCGGCCTTGCATCGTAACGAATAACTGAAGACTTTATCTGCGAATGATACACGTTCTTCAAGGTATCCCTCAGTCGCCAGTTTAACTACATCGGGTTTTGACAAACGCAATCTTATTGAATTTGCATTGATCCTTAATTTCATAATTGCTACGAACTATATTTCGATCCTATGTGAACACGAATAAATATTGAAACGATGGCTTCGTAAAAATCCGATCAATGTTATGCCTGTTTCTTCTGCGATTTGAACCGCAAGGCTTGACGGTGCACCAACGGCAGCGATTATTTTTATGCCGGCCATCGACGCTTTCTGGATCAATTCGAAACTTGCTCTGCCGCTTAGTAATAAAATTGAATTCGTCAACGGCAGATCGCCCTGTTTCACGGCTGCACCGATTAACTTATCCAACGCGTTATGACGGCCAACATCTTCACGCAGCATGATAAAGTTTCCATCAAGATCAAATAATGCAGACGCATGCAAACCACCGGTACTTTCAAATATTGCCTGTTTTTTCCTTAACGTGTTTTCAAGCCGGTAAAACAAGTTCGCTCCGACATGAATATCATCAAAAACATCACTGTATTGTGATACTGTTTTGACCGCATCTATACTCGATTTACCGCAAACGCCGCAACTCGATGTTGTGTAAAAATTTCGCTCTGCATTTTTTAGCACCGGCTGCTGATCTTCGAATAAAGAAACCAATACATTATTGTCATCTATGATCGTAATATCCTTTACCTGCCTTCCGCTCTGAATAATTCCTTCAGTAAACAAAAATCCCAGGGCCAGTTCCTCATCGTTGCCCGGCGTACGCATGGTAACAGAAATGGTGCTTTGTATCTCATTCCCTTTGGGCCCGTGCATTAATTGAATTGCCAGCGGCTCTTCGATCGCCAGTTCGTCTTCCGCATCAACAGATACGTCGGTACTTATTTTTTTTATCGTCATATGGGCGACCGATGTAGGATCCATGCCATTAAATTTTTTGTAGCTGATATTGTCGTTTTTGTAATTCCTTTTTTGCCCATTCAAGATCTCCAGGTGTATCAATGCTTTTAATTATTTTTTTCTCAGTCGGGAAATATTTGCATGCATCAACAGTTCCGAGAAAATATTGCAGAGAATACCGGCCTTGTTCGAACAAGCTTAAAAGCAACGGTCCTGCTTTCGAAGTATATAATGCAAGCAAAGGTTCAAATAAGGTCTCTTCGGCATTGTAGAATGCAGCCGCGATCGGATTGTCTTTCGACGACTGGACGAATGATCGTAAGTGTTCGCCGGATAGCAAAGGATAATCACACCCAAGAACCAGGAAATCGTTTCCGGGATACTCGCTAAACGCAGTCAATACTGCTGTCATCGGCCCAACATTTTTATAGCGATCTGAATCAACCAAAGTTTCATACTCGTTGAACTGTTGCGACTGCGATTCGTTGCACGAAATAAAAACCCGGTCACATATATCGGAAAGCATTTTACACAGATTACGCCACTGGGCTTCTTCATGATATGCGATCATACTTTTATCAAACCCCATGCGGCTGCTGTTTCCGCCGCATACTACGAGGCCATATAATTTTGTTTTGACCGGCAAGCTGGTGATCATTATACCATCAAAGTTACTACTGAATTTATTCAGGCATCAACGAAAGAAC
>DASQJI010000575.1:0-3043 GCA_035631175.1 Parafilimonas sp. | reverse complement strand
AGCATCCTGAACGACTGTGAGAACGTGCTTAAAAAGATATCATATCCATTTGCGATTTTTTCAAAACAACTTGGTGGGACACCTGCATCCGACTTGCCGTATTTTCGGCTCCAAACTAAATTTCCGTTATTGTCAATTTTTGCCAGGATTGATTTTTGACCGCCGGAGAGCATTAGAAGGCTTTGCTCACCGGAACTGCCATCCGGTTTTGCGTCAATAAGGCTTGCCGGATCAGCCAGCGGATAAGTGGCGATCATCTTTTTAATAATCCCCTTGCTATCGGTGATTATATTCAAAGGCTTTGATGTCAAATCAATCAACATCGATTGAAACGACAGATCTCCGTTCGGCAGCTCAAACGCGCTGACTATGTCGGGAATGTAAAACGAGTTTGTTGGATAGGCATAACTGCTTTCCCAGGTCACAGAGCCGTTTGAAGGATTTAGCGAAAAGAAATGATACGCGCCAACGGCTGTCAGGTCAGTATTGTATTTATAAACGACATCTGCCACAACAATGTTCCCGTTTTTCGTTTGTATCAAAGACCTTTTATTCGAGGGAGCAAGGTTCCCGGAACTGTATTCCCCGGTATTCAATATCACAGACCACTTGATGGTGCCGTCTGTCGACAAACAAATGATTCTCCCATAATAGGGCAAAGCGACCTGTGTGGTAAGATATCCCACCACATCGCCGTTGCGCAGGGCAATAACATTTGAAAAAGCCAATGGATCAGTAGTAGCGTTAGCAAAAAACCTGCTCCATATCACTTTTCCATATTTATCTGTCTTCGCAATTACTGCAGCCGTTCGGGCTGGCGGTGTTTCTGTGTTGTCATAGAATAAACCATGTTTGGTAACAGAACCCGCTAAATAATGTACTGAATCGGAAGCAACGCAGACGTCGGTAAAAAGCAGGGGGGTCCATGAACGATAACCATTCGCGGTAAATGGTGCTGTGTACTGATAAGCGTAAATAACGTTTCCCTGGGGCGTGAACTTTATGAGGCCATGTTCATAAAACTTATTTGTCTGGAGGCAAACAACCGAATTGTCCGGCGTGACAACGGCTTTTGACAAAGTGAGAAAATCAGAGGCAGTGTATTCGTAAGAAAAGTAATTGCTGTCACAATTTTGAGCGAATGATGTCACCTGGTGCAGGCAGCAACTAATAAGCAACATGCAAATATTTGTCCTGGATGAACTCATTTATGCAGCAAAGGTTACATTACCGGCGCAAATATTTTCGTTACCCATTTTGTTGTATCCGGCTCTTTTATCCTGTCCGTAACAAGATACTGAAAAGTTATCGCCATCGAGGTTTTATCATAATCATCAAAATACAATTGCATCTGTTGTAATGCATTTTGCACAGTTCCCGGCCCACCTTGCACCTGAGTTATCATGAAATTTCCATTCGTCATTTTTACAAATGAAATCGGCCCCTGCGTTGCAATTTCTTTGTCGATGGGTATGGCTACCATTACCCTGTATTTGGCGCCCTCGTGTAGAATATTCAGCATCGGCGGGTTCGTTTGCCTGCATTTATTTTCAGCAGCATATTTTCTCAGGTCGTCTATCATCGCATACACATCGCTCACCCCTGGTTCCCGTGTGAAAATCCGTTTGGTTGTAATTAGCAGGGTGTCCTGCGCGTGCCCTTCTGAAATATGTAATCCATAAATATTATCATCTTTTTCTACGAATGCTTTCAAAGATTCAAGCACTGCTTCCATGTTTTTTTTTAGATCAACTGCTGCTGCATATCGGCCGATTTTTCTAAAAGGATTGGCAGTGGCGTCCAGTGAACATTGGCACAACATGACGATTGAATCGATAGAAAGCTGGAGCAACGTTATCGTGGCATTGATGGTATTATTGTCGTGCTGTATAGAAACAACGGCACTGTTGAAGCCAGGCTTAATTAAGTTGTATTTATAATCCCGATAATTAAAAATTTCCCTTGAAATTTCCGAATCATTTCTTTCCGGCAGTGCGTAACCCCACCACTTCGCCCATTCGTTCTCTGACATCAGCATGCGGAACGTGCCATCCCGTGTTGTGCGTGCTGACACAGCATCAGATATTTCAATAGTAGAAGGAATCAGAACATAGACGCAGGCAAAAAATAAACACAAAACTGCGACACTCAATAGCAGCCATTTTTTCATACGCAAATAAACTACGCGTTTTTTAAAAACAGTAAAGATTTCCAGCAGGATTACAAAAACAATTTTAAGGTTTTAACTTCTTTTAAAAAGCATTTACACTGTAGTTTTGGAACACAAAAAGTTGCACTCAGGCACACAGGCTCAATGCGTATACATATGTACGACCGTTCAACTAGGTTTATTGCTGCTCTCTGTTTGATCATTGCCTGTAATCCAAAACAAAACGATCGGGATAAAAATGCTCTTTTTCAATTGTTGCCCGCATCAGAAACCGGGATAAACTTTATCAACAACGTTACAGATACAAAGGAGCTGAATATTCTTACCTATCATAATTTTTACAACGGTGGCGGGGTTGCCATTGGAGATGTAAACAATGATGGCAGGCCCGACGTGTTCTTTACGTCAAACCAGCATCCAAATAAATTGTTCATCAATAAGGGTGACTGGAAATTCGAAGATGCGAGTGTCAAGTCTGGTATAATCAGCGCGCATAAATGGCATACCGGTGTTACGATGGTTGATATCAACCACGATGGCTGGCTTGATCTGTATATCTGCAACAGCGCGAACATACCGGGCGACGACCGGGCGAATGAGCTATGGGTTAATGAGCATGACGGAAAGTTTAAAGAAGAAGCACATCGATACGGGCTGGATGATAAAGGCCCTTCCACCCAGGCAACGTTTTTTGATTACGATCACGACGGCGATCTCGACTGCTTCGTGCTAAACAATGATGCACATTTTAATAGCAACTTTGGATACAATAGCTATTTAAGAACCGTTCGTGATACGATCAATGGCGATCATTTGTACAGGAATGACAATGGAAAATTTGTTGATGTAAGTGGACAAGCCGGCATCTTTCAA
>DASQJI010000574.1:0-5724 GCA_035631175.1 Parafilimonas sp. | reverse complement strand
AGAAGCAGTTCCCTCAGTTTGGCACTCATGTAAGAGTATTTGGCCAGGTCATTATCCGGAATGGTGACAAATAGCATGCGGCAATCGTTTTTTGTTCCATTTATACCACAAAAAATATGCCCCCGGGCGCTGGTACGATTTTCGTTGCCGTATATTGCCTTTCATTTAACTTTTGAATTTTGATTTGCTAATCTGTCCGTATGCCATTTACAATTTTCCAGTTTTTTCATTGGTACTATCCGATCGAAAAAAAGTTATGGAAAGACGTTGCAACACAAGCGGAGCACCTCGCCTGGTGTGGCATTTCGCATGTGTGGCTGCCGCCTGCCTGTAAGTCGTCAGCCGGTATCAATGGCGTTGGTTACGACGTGTATGACCTTTTTGATTTGGGCGAATTCAACCAGAAGGGATCGAAGCGAACAAAGTATGGGACCAAAACTGAATATATTTCCGCGATAAAAAATTTACATGCTGCCAGGTTATCGGTGATCGCCGATATTGTTTTGAATCACAAGAACGGAGCGGATGAAAGTGAAAAAGCGCCTGTAGTTCAGGTCGATTTTCACGATCGAAACAAGGTTGTTTCTGAGCAGTTTGAAAAAGACGTTCCCACAAAATATTATTTTCCCGCGCGGCAAAAAAAATACTCGGAATTCGTATGGGACTGGAAAACATTCACCGGCATCGATGAAAATGCGAACGGTTCCGGGACGGCTATTTTTAAATTACTGAATGGATATGGCGACTTGTGGGATGATGTGGTGGGAGATGAATTTGGCAACTTTGATTATTTGCTGGGAGCTGACATTGAATTCCGGAATCCACACGTTCGCGATGAATTGAAGTATTGGGGCAAATGGTATGTTGAAACAACCGGAGTCGACGGTTTCCGGCTGGACGCGGTGAAACATATTTCACCGCAATTCTATAAAGAGTGGCTTGACTTCTTAAATGAAAACTTCAGGACGAAATTTTTTACGGTCGCGGAATACTGGAGCTCGAACCTTGATCATCTTCATGCGTACCTCGATGCAATGGAGGACCGCGTTCAACTCTTCGATGTGCCCCTGCATCAAAATTTTTACCACGCTTCAAAAGAAGGCAAAAACTTCAGCTTGCCCGATATTTTTGACGGCACACTCGTCCGCAGCCGGCCGGAGTGTGCTGTTACGTTTGTCGACAATCACGACACGCAGCCAACACAGGCGTTGGAATCTTTTGTCGAATATTGGTTCAAGCCCCACGCGAATGCGCTCATCCTGTTACGGCATGAAGGAATTCCTTGTGTTTTCTATACCGATTATTACGGTGGCTCTTACACGGTGAATGAAACAACGATAGAACTGGCACCCGTTCCGCATTTATATGCAATGCTCCAGGTGCGGCAACATCTCCTGTCCGGTGAGCAATCAGATTATTTTGATCATCCTAACGTGATCGCCTGGTGTATCAAAGGAACTGAAGACAATATGCAAACTGGTTTTGTTGTTGTGCTTTCCAACAGTGAAGATGGCTTCAAAGAAGTAAATACGGGCAGGCATAATGCCGGCCAACGTTTTGTTGATATCACCGGCGGTTTCAATGAACCGGTTATTACAAACGAAGATGGAACAGCGATTTTTTCAGTTAAGGCACGCAGTATATCTATATGGATAAAAGAAGTAGCACTGGAAAAGATAAAGTAAAAACGATGAAGTGGGGAATCATCGGCCCGGGAAATATTGCAAAAGAATTTGCCGAAGATCTGCAATATGTCCGTACAAAGAAATGTGAGATAGGGCCGGTGCTGGGAAAAGATTTTGAAAACACCCGAGAGTTTGTAGACACCTTTCATGGCGCCCTTGCCGCAAAAACGATCTATGAATTTATCAGGGCTGCGCCGGATGCAGCTTACATCGCAACGCCACATCCGTTACATTTCACACAAACCATGGCTTGTCTCGAAAACAAGATCCCGGTATTGTGCGAAAAACCTTTAGCATTAAATCTGAGGCAGGTTACTGCGCTCACGGATGCATCAAGACGAAATAACACTTTCCTGATGGAAGGAATGTGGACGCGCTTTTTGCCGAGTTTTCAGTTTCTTTTAAATGTGATCAAATCAGGGACGATTGGCGAAGTACTTCATGTGCACGCTGATCTCAGCTTCATCGCCGAAAAAGATAAAAACAATCGCTTTTTCAACCCCGAACTTGGAGGCGGCTCACTGCTCGATATCGGAATTTATCCCATTTACCTAAGCTATTTTTTGTTGGGCAATCCGTCCGAAATTTTTGCGGCGGGTAAACTCACGGAGGCGCATATCGATGAAACCTGCGGTGTCATGCTGAGGTACAACAACGGAAATTTTGCATTGCTCGAATCGTCGATTGTTACGCAAACTGAAAACAGCGCGTGGATCTATGGTAGCGAAGGAACCATTCGGATAAAAAGTCCCTGGACCGAGCGGCCAAGAAACATTGAGGTAAGAATAAACAGTGAATCTTCATTCAGGCATATTCCTTCCTGGAGAGGCAGAGGCTTTCAATATGAAGTGGAGGAAGTGATCGACTGCCTTGAAGAAGGTAAGATTGAGAGCACTATTTTACCACACAGTTCGAGCACGCACATCGCAAAGATCATGGACTCCGTCCGATCTCAGCTTAACATTGTTTACCCCGATTATGAATAGGTTGAATCAGCAGGCGCTGAAAAAGTTTTTTCACTAGTAAACACGATCATACCCTTCCTAAGCAGCGTTTCAGATTGTAAACTGTATCGCTTACTTTAGTGTCAAAATATAAGTTTGAAATCTATACTCACGGAAAAACAGATCCAGGTAACTGTAAAAAGATTGGCTCACCAGGTGCTGGAAAATCATCTTGGCCTTGAAAATACGGTTCTCATCGGCATACAACCGCGGGGAATTTTTTTGAGCGACCGGATCGTGAATGAACTTAGGTCCTTGCTTCCGCACGAAAAGATCCGGTACGGAAAACTGGACATTACTTTTTACAGAGATGACATCCGGCGCGAATTAAAAATTGCAAACGCTACCAATATTCCATTCAGCACAGAAAACAAAGACATCATTCTCATCGACGATGTGCTCTGGACCGGCCGCACTATTCGCTCTGCACTAGACGCTCTTCTTGATTTTGGCCGTCCTGCCAGGGTTGAATTATGTGTATTGATCGATCGCCGGTTTAGCCGCGAATTTCCGATCCAGGCTGATTATATTGGCCGGTCTATAGATACGTTCCCTTCACAGAAAGTTTTTGTGCGCTGGAGAGAAAACCAGGGCACGGATGAAGTTGTGCTTGCCTGAGATCGTAAACTCGCAACTTCAAACTACAAACTAATTTCTATCTTCGCTTTTTAATGACACTGTCGTCCAAACATCTGCTTGGCATAAAAGATCTTACCAAAGAAGATATTCAGTTAATTCTTTCCACCGCAGAACAATTCAAAGAGGTATTGCAACGACCCGTCAAAAAAGTGCCATCGCTACGGGATGTAACGATCGTCAATCTCTTTTTTGAAAACTCGACGCGTACACGCTTTTCATTTGAACTGGCAGAAAAAAGACTTTCTGCGGATGTACTTAATTTTTCCGCAAGCACTGCCTCAACCGCAAAAGGTGAAACTTTATTGGATACGGTAAACAACATCCTCAGCATGAAAGTGGATATGGTCGTGATGAGACACAGTGCATCTGGGGCGCCGCATTTTTTATCGCAGCATATTCCGGCAGCCATTGTAAATGCAGGTGACGGTATCAATGAGCATCCAACCCAGGCCTTGCTTGATGCGTATTCTATGCAGGAAAAAACGGGCAGGCTTGAAGGTCTGAGAGTGGCGATCATTGGCGACATTATGCACAGCCGTGTTGCGCTGAGCAATATCCACCTCCTCACAAAAATGGGCGCTGAAGTAATGGTTGCCGGTCCGCCTACTTTGATCCCCAAGTATATTAGGGAGGCATTCAATATCCATGTAACTTATCACATAAAAGAAGCGCTCGAATGGTGCGACGTCGCCAATGTACTGCGTATTCAGCTTGAAAGACAGAACCAGCCTTTGTTCTCATCGTTGCGCGAATACAACCTGGCCTATGGTATAAAAAGAAGCTTACTGGATGATCTGAAAAAGGAAATTGTGATCATGCATCCCGGCCCAATCAACCGTGGTGTTGAACTCGACAGCGACGTGGCCGACGGCCCTTATTCAATCATACTGAACCAGGTGGAAAACGGCGTGGCGGTGCGCATGGCGGTATTGTATTTACTAAGTCCAACGGCTCCTTCGTCTTAATCGGTCCAAAATGATCTCACATGCAACATGTTTGTTTATTCCCCGGCACATTTGATCCCGTAACACTGGGGCACATTGATATCATTTGCCGGGCAAAGCCGCTGTTCGACAAGATCATTATTGGCGTGGGCAAGAATTCAACGAAATCGCCAATGTTCACCGCTGAGCAAAGATTAAAATGGTTCGAAGAAATCTTTAAGGACGAAAATGGGATCGAGGCGGCAATTTATGAAGGACTAACGATTGATTTTTGCAAACACGTCGGCGCAAATTTCATCTTACGAGGCATTCGGTTTGTCAGCGATTTCGAATATGAGAAAACAATTGCAGATGCAAATCGCACGCTCGATCCAAGCATTGAAACCATCTTTCTAACCGGCGAACCCAAATACACGTCGATAGCTTCGACGATCGTACGCGACATCATTCGCAATGGCGGCGATGCTTCGCCCTTTTTGCCTGAAGTTGTGATACGGTCGCTAACGAAGAAGTGACCACTCTGACAGGAGAAACTTATTGATAAAAATAATATCCGTACATCGTGGCGATACCCGGCCCCGACCATGTCACAGAAACAGGCCTGTTATCTGAATCGTAAGTGAAGTCGTAAGTCACATAATCATCGTACACACCATAGTGGTTTGTTTGCCGCGTAACATTGTTTGCAGATATATAAGAAGCGCCACCGCCTATCCCCATTCCCATAAAGATATCATCCGGCGAAAATAAAGGATTGACTTTATCATCGTATTCAAAATCAAAGCCGAGACTCTCACTGTAAGTTCCATCATTTAACCAGAAACTATGTACTTTAGAAAGGTTTGAAGCTGCGTATTCGTATGTGAAATAGTATGTCGCTTGTTCGGAGCTTGCTGTTGGTGATAAATAAACATCAAGTCTTTGTACTTTACCGTCCGCATATTCATAAGTCATGCTATCCGTTATTTTTGACGGATCCTTACTGGAATACTCGACAGCGTAAGAAACCTCATTTCCGTTCGCATAATTCACATTCAATATTAATGTATCACCGGAACCGAACCTTGTTATTTTGATGATTCTTTTCTGTTCATCGCGGGTATATTCCCACACCGGGTAAAGCACGGGAGTATTCGCAAGGACTTGTTGCTTTACTAAATAACCTTGCTCATCAAACGAGTAATTGTATGTTGTGCTATCATTACTGCCATTTACTGAAATAAATTGTACCGATGAGCTACCAGTGTTTTCAACCCTATTGTTTACTGATTTGCTGCAGGAAATTAATAAGCATAAAAAAGCCGCAAGGTTAAGAACGTTCTTTTTCATATTGCGACTTTATTAAGGTTTAAAGAATAGACACATCAAAAACTGGCTAATAAAATTACGACGAAGAATTATAAATTCTGTGTTTCTTTCATTTTTCCAATTATCTCCGCAATGTTGGCGTAG
>DASQJI010000573.1:0-1868 GCA_035631175.1 Parafilimonas sp. | reverse complement strand
AAGGAAATTCTTTCAGGCGGTGCACAATCGCTGTTGCGGCAATATTTGAATAATGGCGGAAGGATCGTCGTGCTTGGAAATAATCCGATCATTTATAAAATAGATTCGACAGGAAATATGGCGGGATTTGATTTTACAACTTCTGACACTATACTGAATATTCATTACGGTCCGAACGATCTTCGCTCTATCAGCGGGTTGCAGCCGGGTTTTCCAACCGAAGAAGGAAAGAAATGGGGATTACGTCATGGCTGGACGTCATTTCTTCCGCTGCAGAAAAACCAGGTGGACATTGTATTGGGTAAAGACGAGAACGCAAAAGTTTCAGCGTGGATGAAAAAATATAATGACATCAGGGGTTCGGGGTTCATACAAATTTGGATGGACCAGGACTTTGTAGATGACATGAGTTCAATTGTGAGAGTGGCTGAGCATGGAATGTGAATGCCCGTCCAAACCTCCCCTGAAGGGGGAGGCTTTTGAGATCGATTAAAGCTTTAAATGATCAACTATTTCAACCACTTTATTGAAATTCCAATCGTGTAAACGAAAATCACTTCTGCGTCGTTGAGTATGCATCGCGATGCTTTCTGTCACAGATGAACACCGATCACCAAGATCTGATGCGATAGATCGGTGCATGTCTGTGAAATCTGTGAGCAAAACCTCCCTCTGTTCCTAAATTTTCAACTGGTTTGCGGATGCCGCTTTAATCGTTTGAAGTTCCAGCATATTTTTCGAACTCCAATTTCTTTTATGCGTTGTAATACATTGTGCGCTGACAGGCCCGGCAAACCGAAACATGCGATTCAGTAGAAGGAAATGCAAAACACAATCGACGAGCAAAACAGGCTTGCATTCTCCATTTTTTTATTGTAGATTTATAGGCGGTTCACCAATTCAATTCTGCTTTCTTAATTCCGTTTCCTTCGTGCAAACTATATATGTAAATAACCTGCGTTAAGCCCAACGGTATCGAGTATTCGATTTATTACTTCTCCCTGAGGCGGAGCAATGAAAAATTGTACTCAATAAGGTCTTTAGCCCAAATGATAAAACTCAATCGCACAAAAATGATTTTTGATATTAATAAACCAATCGAACAATGAAAAAGATAATCACTGTAGTTGCTGTGATTGTAATGGTCGCAGCCTGCAAAAAAGATTCAGTGCCTACCGCTGTAACTGGTCATAGTTCAACGGACGTTAAAACTGACATTAATGATCCTGGGGTTGATGGTTACATACAGATTGGCACTCAAAAATGGATGACAAAAAATTTGGATGTCAACCATTATAGAAACGGTGACCACATACCACAGGTAAGGCGCAAAGCTGACTGGAGTGCATTAAAAACTGGTGCATGGTGCTGGTATAATAACGATTCTGCTACCGGTGCTGTTTATGGTAAGTTATACAATTGGTATGCTGTAAATGATCCAAGAGGATTGGCCCCCACAGGCTGGCATGTACCCAGTGATGCTGAATGGGTCACCCTTGCAACGAATTTAGGAGACAACCCGGGTGGCAAATTGAAAGATACCGGAACCATTGAAGCTGGCACCGGCTTATGGTATGCTCCCAACACAGGTGCCACTAATGAAACCGGCTTCACAGGGCTTCCGGGCGGCTGGCGTAGCGCCGGCGGAGCATTCATCCGCATTGGCGACTACGGTTTCTGGTGGAGTTCTACGCAGGACCAGAACATTGCTCACTACGCTTTTTACACCGTCCTGTTCTTCGACCTTGGCGGCTTAGGCAGGGGCACCGACCGTAAGCGTAATGGCTATTCTGTTCGTTGCCTTAGGGATTGACGATTTGTCTATT
Organism: Parafilimonas sp.; assembly: GCA_035631175.1. Taxonomy (GTDB): domain Bacteria; phylum Bacteroidota; class Bacteroidia; order Chitinophagales; family Chitinophagaceae; genus Parafilimonas. Next base: position 42 of record DASQJI010000573.1, on the reverse strand, counting down.
TTGATTATTTAGGGGTAAAGTGCGTAGCCCCATCGAAAATTT
>DASQJI010000572.1:0-2079 GCA_035631175.1 Parafilimonas sp. | reverse complement strand
GATCATCGGCTTGAGAGTCGTCTCATCACCGGTGAGAAAAAAATCTTTTTGATAATGCATGATCGCGCCCATTGTACTAAGCAGAGTGTTTTGCCTTTGCTTGATCATGTCGATGAACCATTTCGCAGAATCGATCTTTTGCTTAATGAACAACACGGCTTCTTTTTGGCGCTTATCTTTTTTAGTACCGCGATCGTATTCTTTCAGCATTTCGCGATAGCCTTCACTGATGCGGAGGTCGGGCGCATTCTTCGAATTGAGTGTAAGTTCTAATTTGCCGGCATTGTTAATGATGAAGAAGTCAGGGATGATATAGCTTTCCGCTTTGTTTACTTCTCCAACATTTCCGCCGGGGCGAGGGTTGAGTTTTAAAATGAGGTTGATAACGTCTTTTAATTCATCATCACTGATGTTGAGACCGCGCTGAATTTTTTCGTAGTGCTTCTTGGTGAATTCGTCAAAATATTTATCGACCACCTTCACTGCCAGCGCAACTTCTCTTCCGTCGGCCTGCTGACGCGACAATTGCAGCATCAGACATTCTTTCAGGTCCCTCGCGCAAACTCCGGAAGGATCGAACTGCTGGATCAATTTGATGATATCTTCAATTTCTTCTTCAGACGCATCCACGTTTTGGCGGAATGCCAGGTCATCGGCAATGGATGTAAGTTCGCGGCGCAGGTATCCGTCATCGTCAATACTGCCTACAATTTGCTCCGCGATCTTGAATCTCCGTTCATCGAGCGATAACATGCCCAACTGGTCGAGCAGCACATCGTGCAGTGTGGTTTCAACGCGGAGCGGAACAGTCTTTTGCTCTTCAGTGTCTCCGTAATTATCGTCGCGAAGTTTATAATCCGCGATCTCATCGTCGCTGTCGCTCACATATTCAGAAATATCGATGTTGTCATACTCAGACTCGCTGCCGTCATATTCCTCTTCAGCTTCAAATTCCTCGCGTTGTTCTTCAAACCCATCTTCATGATCTTCTTCTGCCACCTCCAGCGCCGGGTTTTCCTCGAGTTCTTCTTTGATCCGTTCGTCAAGATTAGCCGTAGGTATCTGGAGCAGCTTCATTAACTGAATCTGCTGTGGTGATAGGCGCTGTAATAATTTTTGTTGTAGTGTTTGACTTAAGGCCATGCTTATGAGATCAAGGTTTTAATCGGCATTATAACTGCAAAATAATTACATTACTGTAAATTTACCCGCAAATATGCGTTTGAAAAACAAAACAATTTTTGCAATAACTGTTAAATTGCTTCTCGTTGCGTCTTTGCTGCATGCGCAATCTCCACGCGACTCTGCAACCCAAAAACTTATACAATTCTATCCGGCATCAAACAGTACCCTTCGGCTTGTAAAATATCCTGTAATCGCTCCAAATTTGTATGCAAAACAGCTGCCCTTTTTTTGCAACAAGGAATTACAGATACAAAAGACAACGGGTATTGCCCTGAAATTTCGGTTGAGCACTGTTGAGTATTGCGACAAACTGGAAGGGAAGAACAGGTGAGATGATGTCTGATGTCTGATGTATGATCTCTGATCTATGATCTCTGATCTATGATCTCCGATCTCTGATGTACGATGTATGATTTATGATCGCTTATGGCAGAGCGCCGCAATGTGGAAATTTAATTCTTATTTTGAACGAGAAACAATTGCTTCATGCCTCAGTTTATTTTGTCGTTTGACCAGGGTACAACCAGTTCGCGCACGATAATTTTTAATGAAAACGGAAACATAATTTCCACTGCGCAAAAAGAGTTTAAGCAAGTTTTTCCGAAGCCGGGCTGGGTAGAGCACGATCCGTCAGAAATATGGAGCACGCAATTAGGTACAGCAGCGGAAGCAATTACAAAAGCGTCGTTAACAGTGCAGGACATCGCTGCCATCGGCATCACCAATCAACGCGAGACAACGGTCGTGTGGAACCGAAAAACCGGTGCGCCCTTGTATAATGCAATTGTATGGCAGGACCGGCGAACTGCTTCTTATTGCGACGAGCTGAAACAGGAAGGCCATGCTTCAATGATCCAGCAAAAAACGGGATTGATAATCGATGCCTATTTTTCA
>DASQJI010000571.1:0-3746 GCA_035631175.1 Parafilimonas sp. | reverse complement strand
CCAAGGTAAGCCCCTTTTTCGTTGTCAGGGTATCCTTCCAAAATAGTTGTAGTTTGATCCATTTGTGATTGTTTAGGAAGAATGTAATGGAATATCATGCCAGTGACAAATATCGCATGTAAAAAATGTTGGCGCGGTGAGGAAACGTGCGTGGCAACCCCTGATCGTTGTCTGAAATACTTTGTTGGCTCATTAAAAATTGAATGCAGATATGTTCTCAGAAACTGCCTCATATACGTTATGACGCTTGCACGTCTTTGCCCTTTTACCTCAGGTCTAATTTTCCTGCCTGAAACCTTGCCCCGAAAAATTCTTAGCTTCACGTTTCAACAACTCATATGAAAAAATTCTTCGTCCCACTCGCTGCATCCGTCTTATTATTTTTTGTCTTTGCAAAACGTCCCGATCCGCAATGGATCTCTTTATTCGACGGAAAAAGTCTCAACGGCTGGAAAGTCGGAGCAAATGCTTCCACATTTTCTGTCGACAGCGGGATGATCATCGTGCATGGACCAACAGCGCATTTATTTTACGACGGTGCCGTGCAACAACACAACTTCAAAAATTTTGAATTCAAAGCAAGCGTGATGACAACGCCCGGTTCCAACTCAGGCATCTATTTTCATACCGTGTACCAGGACAGTAGCTGGCCAAAGAAAGGCTACGAAGTGCAGGTGAATAATTCACACACCGACTGGCGGAGAACAGGCAGCCTCTATGGCATCGATGATGTAAAGGAGGTTTATGTAAAGGACAATGAATGGTACACTGAATACATTAAAGTGGAAGGCAAAAGAGTGATCGTAAAAATAAATGACAAGACAGTTGTTGATTATACTGAGCCTGAACATGTAGAACGCAAAGCCGGCGATGAACAAAGGGTGATCTCTAGTGGCACATTTGCGTTACAGGGGCACGATCCAAACAGCAAGGTGTATTTCAAAGATATTTTTGTGAAACCGGAATGAGTTGGGATGATTGCAGATTGGCGATTGCAGATTGCAGATTTAGGATTGCAGATTTAGGATTTAGGATTTACCATTTACGATTGAGTTTACGTAGCACGAATTAGGTGTCGTGATTATTGAATAGATTACCAAGTTCCGGATTTAGGATTTAGGAATCAGGATTTAGGATTTGGGATTTGCCGAATTACGATTTGAGTTTACATGGTACAATTTCGGTGTCCAAATTATCGAATAGGATCAGCAAGTCCATTTAATCTTTCAGCTTAAAATTCCAACCGCTCATTCACAATTGACAATTCACCATTCACCATCCGATTGCGGATTTGGATTTAGGAATCAGGATTTAGGATTTGGGATTTGCGAATTACGATTTGAGTTTACTCTAGTATAATTTAGGTGTCGTACCTATCGAATCGGTTTAGCCACTTCCATTTAATCTTTGAGCTTAAAATTCCAATAGCCATTCACAATTGACAATTCACCATTCACCATTCACGCTCCTTATTGCCGTTTGATTGATTCGGTGTACTTTTAGCCTCCCTCAATTAATTCGCTATGAAAATCAGTTCTACCATCAGTCAGTGTAGCTTCGCCTGCAATTTATTTTTCATCATCACATTCTCTACAGCGTCCGCGCAAACGGGTTCGCCAGATCAGTCAAATAAAGGACTGGTCCTTACATACGATAATTTTATAGTGCCTCCCACGGCTGATTATGTGAGGCAAGGCGCGAACGGAGGAGTGACAGCGCCGGCAACGGGCAATAACAACACCTGGAATTACAGTGAACTTACAAACAACGATGCGTTTTCTTCGACTGTAAGTTACGCGCCATCAAACAATAATTTCTTTTCGACCGCACGGCGAAAAACAGATTTCATATTTCCCCTTAATGAAAGTATCCTGATCTATGAAACGGGCTATGAAGCTGATGACAAAAACGCATATCATCGGCTGGGAAGGAGCATTCAACGGCAGGCTTTTCCCCTCGGCGCGCTCAGCGGGTTTCTGCTCGATTCTTTGGTCATTAACCAACAAGACGTTTCTGATGCAGGAACATTGAATTTTGTTGCGTACCCCTGCAAAACATCTTCTTCATGGTCTTCTTCTATCCGTGCAACAACCGGTTTTCAATTATCATTCATAGCGTTTGGCCTTGACCATACGCCAGGAGAATTCGTTCAACAACAAACGCTCACACGATCAGTTGTCGGTTCGGGCAAAATGCGCATCCCGGGCGCTGATAAAAAGATTGACGTGCTGATGGTCCGTTCAACATTTACAAACATTGACAGTGTTTATCTTGGCGGACTTCCTGCGCCGCCGGAAATTCTTGCAGCATTTGGTTTGACGCAGGGCCAGCAAACTGACGTGAACCAGTATGTATTTATGCGAGCCGGAATCGATGAGCCGTTGATAAGTTTTTACATGAATACGGATTTCAGCGCAGTAAACTTTATTCAGTACGATACACGATTCGTAAACATATACTGCGGGAAAAAGAATGAGTTCGTCTGCAATGGCGGAACAACTTTGTGTCTGCCCTTTGCGGACGTAACGCCGGTGCTGTTGAGCAATAACACTGCAACTGTCGGAGCATGCATCAGCAGCGATAAAAATGAAAATCGAGTGTACGCGCAAAACGCCACTGCACAACAGAAAAATAATTCCCTTGCGTTGATATACCCAAATCCATCCCGCGGAGCGTTTCAACTGCGGTTAAATACTCTTGATAACAGCAGCACTTCAATCCGGATATTTGATGTTACCGGCAAAACGCTGACGGAGTTCTGCACGCGCGACAGGCAAAGTAATTTTGGCAGTGAATTGAAACCCGGCGTTTATTTTGCTGAGATACGCAACAACAAAACGCGGGAGGTGATCAGGCTTGTAAAGTTGTAGGGTTGCGCTAGAAATCGGTCTAAGCAGAATTCATGATCCGTCTTGCGTAGCAGATCCCTCGTTAGGGCGGTTCTCGTCTTTATGAAGTAGCGGTTACACTCGGAATGGCAAGCGCGTTTTTAATAATGCACCGTCCGAACGAATGAAACCGTCATGCCGGCGTCAGCACACGTGTACAACCGCAACATAATATTCGCCACCCGATTTATTGATTGAAAAAAATCCATTACAGTTATTTGTAAACATGAAAGGCCTTATCATATTCCTCATCATTCTGCCGATACTCGTCTTCTTAATATTTCGAAAAAGAAAAAGCCGTCAGGTTAATCTTCCGGAAAATTTTCGCGATCTGCTGAATGAACACGTTTCTTTTTATCGCCAACTTGATGATGCAGGTAAACTTCGGTTCGAGGAGAGGATCAAAGACTTTCTTTCATACGTGCGCATTCATGGCGTGCATACGCAAGTAAATGATGTTGATAAACTGCTTGTCGCCGCCAGCGCGGTAATACCCACATTCGGTTTCGACTGGCATTATCATAATCTCCGTGATGTGCTTCTTTATCCGGATCGGTTTGACCGTGACTTTTCGCTCACATCCGACGAAAGAAATGTACTGGGCATGGTCGGAACCGGCCCAATGCAAAGAATGATGATCCTTTCGCGCCCGGCGTTGCGACAAAGTTTTGCGACTGAAAATTCTCCCCACCACACCGGCATCCACGAGTTTGTACACTTGCTTGATAAAGCCGATGGCGAAACAGATGGCATACCAACGCAATTACTCAGCAGGCAGTATACGATCCCGTGGATAAAATACATGAGTGAAGAGATCGAAAAAATAAAAGCCGGCAACTCAGACATTAATATTTATGG
>DASQJI010000570.1:0-2070 GCA_035631175.1 Parafilimonas sp. | reverse complement strand
GAGTCTATTCGTATCGTAATGCGGTAATTGGATTGAGGCGGGATGCTTTTATTGCAGGCCAAAGGCCGGCAAGTAACCCTACGCCGCTGCAGATGATAATACCGCCAATAACCCACGCCCAGGGCACGGCGAAACCGGCGTTCAACAACATTGCGAAAACGTTGCCGATGAGCACGCCCAGGATTATTCCAAACAATGCACCGAGCAAACTGATAATTATTGATTCGAATAAAAATTGGCGGCGGATGTTGCGGCGCTTGCCACCCAGCGCTTTGATCAAACCTACTTCGCGTGTACGTTCGTTCACGGCGACTAGCATAATGTTCATGAGCCCGATCGCAGCACCAATGAGTGTTATCAAACCAATAGCTCCGGCCGCAGCCTGGATACTTCCAAGCAAACCGATGAACGTTTCGGCGAGTTTGTCACTTTTTTCGATCACGAAGTTATCTTCATCGCTTGGCAACAATTTTCGCACCGTCCTGAAGGTCGCCGTGGCTTCATTCACTGCTCCGTCCAACTGCGATATGTCGTTTGCCAGTACACCGATGGTGAACGAATTGGACCCAAAGCCCGTTCTCCGCACATTGTTATAGGAAGTGATCACCACGTTGTCCGCGCGCAATAAAGCACTCGACCCCTTAGACTTCAGCACTGCTATAACACGGTACGGTTTTGAACCGATCGTGATGAATTTATCAACGGCAATGTCTTTGAACTGTCCAAATAATTTCGACGCAACATCGCTTCCGATCATGCAAACATCACGGCCGGTTTGTACATCAAGCGGAGTGAGGTTACGCCCGGTTTCAATTGAGAAGCCGTTTACAGCTAAGTAATTTTCATCCCCGCCATACATGCGCACATTTGGATTCGTCTTTTTGTCCTTATAATGTATCTCATAGTTGCCAAAACCATTAAGAGCGATACTTACCGCCGCCGGATAATCAAATTTTTGTTTAAACGTTTCGGCTTCATACAACTGGATATATTTATCAAGGTTGGACTTTTTTGCTTTCTTTGTCTTATCAACTTTCTCGGTCCGGTCGCCATCGTCAAAACGAAAACGTTCTTTATAGGAGATGGTAAATCCATTCGCACCCATGGTAGAAAAGCTATTCCTCAACCCTTCATTCATTGCCTGGATGGCGGTGATAATTCCGATCAAAGCCATGATACCAAAAGCTATGATAGCAACTGTGATGCCTGTTCGAAGTTTATTGCTGCGAACCGTTCTAAAAGCGAGATCAAAAGAATCTTTGAGCGTCATCGCGAATGATCAATGGTGATTGTGAAATTGTCAATAGTGAATTGTCAATCTTATGTGAAGGTAAACAGTCTGATTAATTTAAGATGACTTTTATGTGAGAGGTAAAGCCGGTAATTTGAAACTTTGAAACAATGAACCTGCAACCTGTAACCTGCAACTAAAAATACAACCAGTTAAAAAGCAGTTGTGGCAAAACGCCGACCAAAATAATTATTCCTGCAAGCACTATAAGGCCCGTCTTAAAGCTGCCGGTGATGTCTTCCGTTTTTGGTTCACCATTTTTGAAATACATGGCCTGTATAACTCTGAAATAATAATATACGCTCACCGCAGCAAATAACACTGCCAGCACCACCAGCCAAATATAGCTGCCATTCTCTATCACGGAAGCCAGCATATAATATTTCGCAAGGAAGCCTGCAGTGAGTGGAATGCCGGCTAATGACAGTAGAAATACAGTATTTGTTGCAGCAAGAACCGGCTGTGTTTTAGCCAGGCCATTGTAACCTTCGAAGGTTACATCTTTCATTTTTACAAGAACTGCGAACAAACCGATGGTTGCCAAGCTATAGGCAACAGAATACATCAGCAAACCTTGTTTCGCATAGTTATTCAGGCTGAACAACGCAAAAAGCATAAAGCCTGCCTGCGCAATGCTCGAGTATGCGAGCATTCTCTTAACGCTTTGCTGAAATACGGCCGTAATGTTGCCAAACAATAAAGTAGCGATTATGATGATGGCAAACAACAAGTGCCAGTCGATAGCTGCAGATGTTTCCTGCATCCGCACATCGCATAAC
>DASQJI010000569.1:0-1603 GCA_035631175.1 Parafilimonas sp. | reverse complement strand
ATATCGATTTCAAAAAGGCAATTCTTGTTGAAAAACAGGCGCAGTTTCACCCGGTAAAATACGTTCAGGCATTGGCGAGGGCATTTGAAAATTCAGGCGGCGTGATCTTACAACAATGCCCGGTAAAGGATGTAAAGGAGGACGAGCTGATCGAGCTGAAAACGCCCAAAGGCAGCTTCCACTCGAGGTATTTGATATACGCAACACATATTCCACCCGGCGTTAATTTATTGCATTTACGTTGTGCACCATATCGGAGTTATGCAATCGCGGTCGCTTTAAAAGACAAGAAATACCCGCGGGAATTGATCTATGATATGTACGATCCGTATCACTATATCCGCACACAAAAGATCGGAGACACAACATACCTGGTGGTTGGCGGAGAAGATCATAAAACCGGCCACGTGGAAAATACCGAAGAGTGTTTTCGTAAACTCGAAGCGTATACGCGCGAACATTTTGCTGTTGACAAACTGACTAATAAATGGTCTTCACAATTTTTTGATCCGGCTGATGGATTACCATATATAGGACACCTGCCCGGTCATGATGGAAATATTCTTGTCGCTACAGGGTTTGGAGGTCACGGAATTACTTACAGTCATGTTGCGGCCGTAACATTAAAAAGCCTGGTGTTGGCTGAAGAAAATCCGTACATAAAGTTGTTTGATCCAAACCGCATCAAGCCGGTTGCCGGCTTTGCTTCTTTCATCAGCCATAATGCTGACGTCGCTAGATTGTTTGTTGGGAAATGGTTTGCTCATGAGAAACTGGAAGAGCTTGCCGGTATCGCGCCCGGCGAGGGAAAAGTTGTAAAATATGAAGGACATACTATCGCGTTGTACAAAGATGAGACGGGAGAACTGCACGTCGTCAGCCCTGTTTGTCCACATTTAAAATGTTCAGTCGCCTGGAATAATGCAGAACTTAGCTGGGATTGTCCCTGTCATGGATCACGTTTCGATATCAATGGAAACGTGATCACCGGCCCTGCAGGAGCATCGCTCGAACAGCTTGAAATAAGGTCCTTCATCGAACACTGACCAGGGTCCGGCCCTATTACAGCTATCATTCTTTTTCATAAGTAAAATCATCTCCCTCCAACAACGGGTGTTTCCCGGTGAGCATGTTGTTTTTGAAAGTGAGAGTAAAGTTTTCAAAAAACACTGTTGCGATCCAGGGTTCGAATTGAAACAAAAAGTAATTATCGTCTTTATCGGTAACGGGGAATATCGAATACCTGTCGGGACAAATGGTAAACACTAAAGCGATCGAATCTGCGCGTTGGCGTTTGATCTGTGCAATACCGTTGTTGTTAGTTTGAATATCTTCTGCGCCTGAGTCCGTTTTAATGCCGCCGGCAACATATCGCAGTAAGTTTTTGTTTGGGTCGGTTATTTCAATTGTAACGAAGTCATCTTTTCTCTCTTCGTGTTTAAGCAGTTTGAAATCAAGCGGCGGTCTTTTTTCGCTGTTAAAGGAGATAGTCGAGTCATTCACCATGCGCCATGTGCCCTTGCCATACCTGTCCAATGCGCCATACGAATAAAAGAATTCAAAACTAGAATCCGCATTCATCTGGAAACCGCTGGCTGTTTCC
>DASQJI010000568.1:0-13364 GCA_035631175.1 Parafilimonas sp. | reverse complement strand
ATTCATTTTGCGACTTATCCCATTTTGTTGCGTCCAACCCATTGTGACCGCTGAGCATTTTTAAACCCAGGTCACTCAACAGGCGCTTGAATTCATTGGGTGGGTATCCGTAGAATTTGCGGTTCTCGTATCCGGCATGCTCAACATGCGTGTAGCCGAGCGCAGCAATTTTTTTGAGCGTGCCTGCAGGATCTTTCTTCAGGTCATCTCTCACCGAATACAATTGGATACCGACGATATAGTCGGTTGCATTGCCTGTGGCTAATATTTTGCGCGGAACTAATGCGGTGCCCGCAAGTGTAATTCCAGCCTGTTTGACGAATGTACGTCTTGATGTTTTCATAATCGATCGTTAGATAAAACAACAGGTTTTAAAAATAGGGAATAGTTGTACAATGAGATAAAAATAATTTCGTAATCAGTAGCAACGATCGTTTTAACGCCCGGGAAAAATTATTTTTCCTAACATTGCGCGGTTATGAGCACAGCAAAACGTATTCTTTTTATCGACCGCGACGGGACTTTGATCCATGAACCTGTTTTGGGTAATATCGATGACTGGAGCAAGCTCGAGTTCTACCCGCATGTTTTTAAGTACATGAATTTGATCGCGACGGAATTCAATTATGAACTCGCGATGGTGACAAACCAGGATGGCCTTGGTACAGCATACTTCCCATCAGAACATTTTTGGCCGATCCACAATTTTGTGATACATGCTTTTGAAAATGAAGATGTGTTTTTTTCAGGAGTTTATATTGACCCATCTTTAAAGGAAGAAAAGTCACCAAACAGGAAACCGCGCATTGGTATGGTCAAACATTACGTCGATAATCCTGAGTATGATCTTCAGCGTTCGTTTGTTATTGGAGATCGTATAACGGATGTGCAGTTTGCAAGAAATCTTGGATGTAAGGCCCTTTGGTTGAACAATCATCCGGGACTTGGCCTGAAGGAAATTGAGAACACTGAAGAGGAATTACGCGCAAAGGCGCTGGCTCTTGAAACAACACAATGGAAGGACGTGTATGAATTTTTGAAAGGGCAGGAGTGAGGTGCGTAACGCGTTAATTGGGTAAATGGTTAACTGGTTTCTTGCTAACCGGGAGAAATGGAGGCAGCAACCAAGACACGGCAATCAACATCAGGGAAAATGTGATCAGAAAATAAACTGCTACTTCAACGCGAAAGCTTCTTTCAATTTATCAACGTAGTCGAGCTTTTCCCAGGTGAAGAGTTCTACGTTCTTTGTTACTTTTCTTCCTTCCGGCGAGACAAAAGTTTTTTCGACCGTTTCATTCTTTCTTCCCATGTGTCCATAAGCCGCAGTTTCACTGTAGATCGGGTTTCTGAGCTTTAATCGTTGTTCGATAAAGTAGGGACGCATATCAAACATGCTTTCAACAACTTTGCTTATTTCATTATCCGCCATATTCACTTTTGACGTGCGAAACGTTTGCACGTTGATACTAGTGGGCTTTGCTACCCCGATTGCATACGACACCTGCACCAGCGCTTCATCACACACACCTGCAGCAACAAGGTTCTTCGCGATGTGGCGTGTTGCATAAGCGCCTGAGCGGTCAACTTTGCTGGGGTCTTTTCCACTAAAAGCACCACCGCCGTGTGCGCCCTTTCCACCATACGTGTCCACAATGATCTTTCTTCCCGTCAAGCCTGTGTCGCCGTGAGGACCACCAATAACAAACTTTCCGGTAGGGTTTATGTGGTATTTAATATCGTCGGTGAACAGGTGCGCGTATTGCTGATTTTTTTCTTTGATCCTTGGAATCAGAATTTCGATAACGTCTTTCCGGATCTGTTCCTGCATTTCATCTTCGGTCCCAAAATCATCATGCTGAGTTGAGACAACGATGGCATCGATGCGCACTGGTTTGTTGTTGTCATCGTATTCAAGCGTTACCTGGCTTTTGGCATCCGGGCGCAAATAATTTACTTCGTCATTTTCTCTTCGAATCAAAGCGAGTTCGATCAAAATTTTATGAGCCAGGCTCAGCGCAAGCGGCATATATTCTTCCGTTTCATTCGTGGCGTAGCCAAACATCATCCCCTGGTCACCTGCGCCCTGTTCTTCTTTTTGCGCGCGATCAACTCCCTGGTTGATGTCCGCAGATTGTTCATGGATCGCGGAGAGCACACCGCAGGAATGCGCCTCGAACATGTATTCACTTCTTGTATAGCCGATCTTACGAATCACGCTGCGCGCGATCTCCTGTACATCGAGATATGCCTTTGAACGGACTTCACCAGCCAGGATAACCTGGCCTGTTGTGACAAGCGTTTCGCAAGCTACCTTACTCTCAGGGTCAAATGCCAGGAAATTATCGATCAATGCATCGGATATCTGGTCTGCGACTTTATCAGGATGTCCTTCCGATACACTTTCAGAAGTAAACAAGTAAGGCATAGAAATTTTTTAAGGCTGCAAATATACAGCACTCCGCGAAAGTTATTTAAGCGGTGAATAAACTATGTGCAGGCGCATCTTGTGCTCGGAATTGTTGCCACCGCCAAGTCGCACCCTGCCAATGGCAGGAGAATTTAATGGCGGAGTTGCGATGGGTAAGAAAAAGGTTGCTTTCTCAACCGGGCGTATATAATAATTATAGGGAGCCCATACTATGAAATCGTACGAACTGTCTTGCCTGGTTACAATGCCTTGCACATATCTCGTGAGCTCGAAATTATAGCTGGATATCGTCCGGCCCCCGTATGTCTTTGGTCTCGGTAAAACCCCAAACAGGTCAGGTCTGTTGATGCCACTACTTGTGAATGTGACGTCATTGGGAACCGCAAATCGATACATCGAGTCTTTGCTGTAGGCAGCGAGAAAAAGATTGGGCGCTTTAAAATAACCGTCATAATTGCTGCTAAGATCAGGCACCTGCTCCATCAACAATTCCGCACGATGCACGATGACATTTGGAAGGCTGTCGAGCCCTGGAATTTTTATCCTGGCGAATGTACCCGGACTTGTTTGAATGAAAAGCAGGCTATCCTGCGCGTCTGAATTCGGTGGAAAATATTGCGGAATGCTTGTTCCACTATAATTCCTCAAAATTGTATTTGAACTCGCAGACGTTAGCGGATTCGGTGAAAATCTTGCGGTAACAGTATCGAAACCGGTAGGGGTCCTCATCCTATAGTATAAAGAAAGATGCGTATTGCTGTCAAGAAGGTTTACCAATAACAATGCATTTCCCGTTTGTTCCGGTTCTACAATAAATCCTTTTGTGACCCTGTAAAAATTTGTATCGTTTGAGAGTGTCAGGGAATCAAAATGCAGGAGTCGCAGGCCAAAATCATAGTTCAAACGAATGCGCACCTGGTAAGTTGCCAACTCCGGATAGTTTGCAAGCGTATCAGGATCATCTAACTTTAAGATATCAACAAATTTAGCCTGACCATTCTCTGTCAGGTTCTCGCGTTTCGGAAAAGTGTGAGTGTTTAAGTATATTGAATCGTTTGTGAATGTGGCATTTTCATCCATATCCCAAACTTTAAACGCCAAAGGTGGAAGACTGTCGCCCCAGTATCCCTGGTAACCCAGACAAAGCACAACAGAATCAAGATAAAGACTATCCGGAGTGGTGCCCCAAGAAAATGGTGTGTATGGTGGGGCGAGCTGAAAGTTTATCGAAGCGGTTGTGGCGCCGAACAGGGGATCGTTAATATATCCTAACGCGTGGTCGTCTGAAATCCCTACAACAACCGTATCAAAGCCTTCATTTTTTGTGAGAACATCAAGTACAGTGTCTGTTGTGTTAACCGCGTCAACAGGCGGAATTAAACCGGAGCCGATGTCTGTTGTTGAAATTTTTGTGCAAGCAAAAAAGATCGTGAAGAGAAATAAAAAAATCGAAAAAATACCAGCTCGCGAGACACTTAAATTCATTTAAATTTTACTTCGACGCAAGCTCGTTATACAATTCTAAATACTCTGTTAAATCAGTTTCTTTGTTGTATGGCAGGATGCGTTTTCCTTTTGCCTTTGCAAACTCTTCAACAAGTTTCTTATCGACCTTCTCTGCACCAAATGTGATCGCGTCAGCATAATATGCACCGCCTCTGAATAACGCAACGTTAGTGGTTTCTTTGTAAGGCTCAAGGTCCTTCTCTTTTATGCCGGCATGTATAGAAGCCTTTTCAAGAAAAGATTTTCCGAGCTTCTCTTTGAACGTATTTTGACCGATGGTATATACAACTTTACTGTGCACAAAAACAGGCTCCCGTTTATACGCTGTTTTAAGATACATCGGGATCAACCCCGTCATCCAGCCGCTGCAATGAATAATGTCGGGTGGCCACCCGAATTTTTTCACTGTTTCCAATGCGCCCTTAGAAAAGAAAATGGTGCGCAGATCGTTGTCTTCATACCAGTTTTCGTTTTCGTTTTGGAATACATATTTTCTTCTGAAAAAGTCTTCGTTATCGAGAAAATACACCTGGAGCCTTGCGTTTGGAAGCGATGCTACCTTTATCTGGAGCGGGTAATCATCATTGTCAACGGAAACATTAATACCTGATAATCTCACGACTTCATGCAAACGGTGACGCCTTTCGTTGATCACTCCGAACCGCGGCATAATGCAACGAACTTCCCATCCATTATCATTACACTTTATCGCAAGTTTATTAACAATTTCAGCAAACTCAGTCAGCTCAAGGTAAGGCGACATTTCTGTGGCTATAAATAAAATTCTTTTCTTTGTTGACATTCAGTAATCTTGATTTTTACCTTGTATTCCAAATTTTAAGATTGGCAAAGGTAAAGAAATGCTTTTAAAACCGAATACGTAAGTCGTTTGAGCGCTGTTAAATCCCTGCGATGAGGTTATTTAAAAAGATCGGGCCGGTCCGGCATTGCCTGCAAAAATTCCGCGATAAAAAATATTATATTGGCTTTGTGCCCACGATGGGTGCTTTACACGAAGGCCATCTTTCTTTGATTCAGCAGTGCAAGAAGTTATGCGATCTTACAGTGTGCAGCATCTTTATTAATCCTGTCCAGTTCAATGATCCCAAAGACTTTGAAAAATATCCGGTAACGCTTGAGAATGACATCCTTCTACTCGAAAGAGATAAAACAGATGTTTTGTTCCTGCCTTCCGTGAAAGAAATTTACCCGGGTGGTATAACGAACCTCCATCAATATGACCTCGATAACCTCGAAAATATTTTGGAAGGTTATTATCGGCCCGGCCATTTCCAGGGAGTTTGCAACGCTGTACATTGCCTGCTCGACATCGTTAGACCTGACAAAATATTTCTTGGACAAAAGGATTATCAGCAATGTCTTGTTGTTAAAAAAATGATGGACGTTTTTTTTCCGCAGATGGAAGTGGTGATCGCCAGTACGGTGCGAGAATCAAATGGATTAGCCATGAGCAGCCGGAATATGCGTTTAAGTGACGCTGCGCGATCGAAAGCCGGTGCGATCTACGAGGCACTTCAATTTATTAAAAACAATTTTCGCAACCAATCGATTGGAACATTAAAACAAGAAGCTGTGCAAAACATTCTTTCAGCCGGTTTTGATAAAGTAGATTATGTAGAGATCTGCGATGCAGAAACATTGAAGCCAATAACTGTATTTGAAAACGACAGAAAACTAGTTGCGCTTGCCGCTGCTTTTATTGAAGACGTTCGATTGATCGACAACGTGATGTTTGATTAGTTTGTTAGCTGGTTATTAGTTTATTCGGTTATTAGTTATTCGTTTATTGGTTTAGGTGTTTGAAGTTGGGGGATACATAATTTACAAATCCTAAATCCTAAATCGTGCATCGTAAATCTGAAATTCTAAAATTACCTTCGCGTCATGACACAAGAAAAATTGAACGATATGCGGTCCCGCCTTGCAGGGATAAGGAGGTTTCTTTGACGTTGATAACCGCACACAAAAAATAGAGAACGACAGGCAACTCTCTCTTTCACCGGGCTTCTGGAACGATAATGAACGTGCCACCGGTATCATGAAAGAAATCAAGACAAACGAATATTGGCTGAAGTTATACGCGCAGGTTGAAACTGCTGTGGAAGACTTCGCAGTGTTGTTCGATTTTTGGAAATCGGGCGATGCAACGGAACAGGAAACAAAGCTTGCCTACGACCAGGGATTGCGGGCGTTGGACGAAGCCGAATTTAAAAGCACCCTCAATCAGCCGGAGGATGAGTTGCCCGCTGTGTTGCAGATCAACCCGGGCGCGGGTGGAACAGAAAGCCAGGATTGGGCGGAGATGTTGCTGCGCATGTATCGCATGTACGGAGAAAAGCAGGGATGGAAAGTAACAGAACTTGATTTCCAGGAAGGAGAGGGGGCGGGCATAAAAACCGCAACCATACAGTTCGATGGTCCGTTTGCGTTTGGATTTTTAAAAGCAGAAAGCGGTGTACATCGTCTCGTTCGTATATCACCGTTCGACAGCAATGCAAGACGTCATACATCTTTCGCATCCGTTTTTGTATATCCGCTGATCGATGACAGCATCGACATACAGGTGAATCCCGCGGAACTTGAATGGGAATTTTACCGCAGTGGCGGCAAGGGCGGACAAAACGTAAACAAGGTTGAAACAGCGGTTCGACTGAAACATATCACTTCAGGAATTATTGTTGAATGCCAGCAATCGCGCACGCAGGGTGAAAATCGGGAGCTGGCTTTAAAAATGCTTAAGAGCCGTTTGTATGAAGAAGAGCTGCGCAAGCGCCAGGAAGCAAAGAATGCTGCTAATGCCAATAAGAAAAAGATCGAGTGGGGCAGCCAGATCAGGAGCTATGTTTTTCATCCGTACAAAATGATAAAAGACCACCGCACAGGCTTTGAAGTTGGAAACATCCAGCCTGTAATGGATGGTGAACTCGATGACTTTATTAAAGCGTACCTAATGATGGAAAAGGAACCAGTCGACTCCTAATTTCTTCTGTTATCATGTAGCTCTTTTTTTGAAGCTAAAAAATTAATTTCCACCTACCAGGGATCCTGTTACAGGAAAGGGAAAGTTGACAAGATTTACCATCGATGACGACACATCGTGTTTCTCTGTTTGACTCTCTACTGGAAGTTTTTGCGTTTGCTTTGAATCGAAAACTTAGATCTGACAGTTCCGTGCAGCAGCGGCGCCTGCACAAGATCCGTTGAATGACGGTAGGAGATGCGGAAAACTTGTTTTATATTCACCAACCGTAGCTGCTTTTTTTCTGCAAGCCACCGCCCACATGAAGAGGATATCTTGCATATCGGTTTTTTGTTTCGTCCTCCAGCACTTTGTGAACGCGCAGCCGGTATGCGATAGTAACACTTTTCAAAGCGTTTATTGGAATGCGGGCGTTCACGATACATACGTCACCAACATGTATGTTTCTCCGTCCTTTAATGTATATATGTGCGGCTATACCAATTCAGCCGTTAATAAAAGTGTTGACGCGTGGATCATGGAGACCACTGCACGGGGTAACGTCCTTTGGAGCCGGGCAATTGGTACGCCAGCGTCTGAAACGATAAATGGTATCAAAAGAACTTCCGATAATGGCTTCCTGATCTTTGGCGGAACGCGGGTCAACAGTAAATACGATGAAGGCTGGCTTGCGAAGACAGATCCGGAGGGAAGAGTGCAATGGTCGGTCAGGCTCGGCGCTTCATGGAGTAATATATACCAGGTGGTTGAATTGGCCGATGGTGGGTATGCTGCTGCCGGCGGGTTGTTTCTTGATTTCGATGGCGACGGCGCCGGGAATGTTACCGACATCCGGAAATCTACCAATATCGTCTTGAGGTTTGACAAAAACGGAAATACGCTTTGGTGGAAATCATTTTATTGGGATGATCTGCAAAAGCTTAATACAGTCTCGCAGTTAAGCGATGGCAACTTGCTCGTGGCCGGCAACATTTTTGACCAGACAAATGCGTACGTCATCAAAATGAACCTTCAGAACGGCAACATTATTTGGATGAACGGATTTGAACATGCCTCAGTGCACCGGTTTAGCCACGCTACGGAGCTGCCTGACGGCACGATCCAGTTGGTTACCGCAAATAAATATTATTATTTCACTGCAGATGGGAAATACCTGCCGGGCAAATCGATCATTTTAAGTTCAAAGGGTGTTGATTACGATGATGCAAAACCCGAACAGATGACATCCATTTCTGCGGGCGTTGACATTTATTTTGCAAACGTTTCGCCAAAGCCCGTCTTGTTTGCTGTAAAAAATGATTCGGCTATAATTTGGGCACACACATTTAATCAAACGAGTGCGAAGATTACCAGCTTCCATGGCGGAAAAGTTCTGGGAAAAGGGATATTCATGGCAGCCATTTACCAAACAGATAATTTATCCGACGGAACCAAAGACGAGCAGTTAAGCTACCTTATTAAGGCTGATGCCAACGGCAAAACGCTCTGCGCCGACACTTTCGATATCTCGATGAGGACAGAACCGCTTCCTGCTTTGCCAAACATTAGTCATGACTGGGTTTATGAGGGATCATTAAATCCGCAATTCATGCAAGTGTACCTGGAAGAGATGCAGCCAATGCGATCGGGTGATTGTTTTACACAAACCTGCTGCAAAGACACGATCACGCAGAAGGAAGATTTCATCTGCGAAGGATCTGATTACAGGCTGCCTGATGGACAGCTTGTGAAAGACACCGGCAGATATGTCGCTGCATTCAATACGATAACGGGCTGCGACAGTATTATCCACACGCATCTCGGTTTTAAGAAGATCTTCAATTTTTCGTTAGGCAGCGACACTTGTTTACTGGATAATTCCTCGGTAACATTTAACGTGCCGCCAGATACTTCCGTGCGCTATCGATGGCAGGATGGCTCGGGTGGATACGCGTATACAGCAAATTTCCCGGGTGAATATTGGGCGACGGCAACTTCATACTGCAACATTGCGCGGGATTCTGTGAAGGTATTTGACGAATGCAGACAACCTGTCTATCTACCCTCAGGATTTACCCCAAATAAGGATGGACTGAACGACGTTTTCCGAATCGCAAACATAAACAGCCAGCATCTTCTAAATTTCAACGTATACAACAGGTTCGGTCAATTGGTGTTTGCAACAGATGATCCGCAGAAAGGATGGGACGGAACTTTTAAAAATAATCCGCAGCCTTCAGGCGCATATGTCTATTTCGTACGGTACACAGATCTGCAGCATAATCCACACATGTTAAAGGGCACGGTAGTTTTGATCAGGTGAGAACAGTTGAGTCTGTCACAGATCGCATCGGATCTCTCACAGATCGCACAGATGCACACAGATATTGATCTCTTAAATCCGTGTTATCTGTGAAAATCTGTGAGAACTGTTAACCGTTAAATCGAACAGTTGAATCTCTCACAGATGGCACAGATGTGCACTGATATCGATTCTTAAATCCGCGTTATCTGCGAAAACCTGTGACAACTATTAACCGCTAACTCGAACAGTTGGATCTCTCCTAGATCGCACAGAGGTGCACTGATATCGATTTCAAATCCGTGTTATCTTTGAAAATCTGTGAGAGCTAAATCGACAAATGATTACTGCTTCGGAGTAATGTGTGCTGCCAGGATCTGGTAGATGATCTTGTCTCCATCCATAATAAAAGTGTCAGCACCCATTGGTATGCTCACTAAAGCAGATTCGCCGGCCCAAACAATATAGGCAATGTTATCTCTTATGATCTCTTGTTTTAAGTCAAGCGTTGAACCTTTTGGAACTATCTTGAAGACCTCCTCAAAAAAGGAACGGATCGCGGGTAGTCCGCTTACTGGCCCCTGCGGAGTCAATAATTCAGACCGCTCGGAATAACCTTTCATGATCTCTTCCACATCTGCGTCAATAAATGCAGATAGATGATGATCTAATATTTCCTTAGTTTTTGTTTGAATGACAGCTTCCATAAAGTGAGTTTTGGTTTTGTGTATTGATAAAAGTAAGAATCAACCCAAATGCAAAGTGAAAGGATATTGGAAATCCCCTCGCGGTTTTGCGGAAAATTTTTTCAAACTCTCAATGAGCCCCGAAATCCCCTGGCGGCATAGTACGATTCCGCACCATTGTGATACAGGAACACGGTGTTGTAACGACGATCACAAAAAAGCGCCCCACCAAGCTTTCTAATCGCGGCTGGCGTTTTTACCCAGCTCGAGGTTTTCAAATCGAAGTTTCCAAGCTCCTGCAAACGCCTGTATTGTTCTTCAGTTAATAATTCAATGCCGAGCCCGGCTGCCATATCTACGGCGCTGTTTGCCGGCTTAAATTCTTTCCTGGAGTTCAGCGCTTCACGGTCATAACAAAGGCTTCTTCGCTCTTTCGGACTTTCTGCCGAACAATCATAAAAAACATATTCGCCTGACATTTTATCGTATTCAACAACGTCAGGTTCACCACCGGTTCTTTCCATTTCGTTGACTGACCATAACTTTTCAGCATTAGCTTCCAGCTTCGCCTGCACTTTAGACCACTCAAGACCTTTATGGCGATGCATGTTTTTTTCAAACCTACCTTTCAACGTCTTGAACAGTTCTGCTTGTTGTTGCGACGACAACCTGTTTTTATTCTTTGCCACGTTGTGGAAAGTTTATTTGAAGATGGAGATCAGGCATCCGGAATTTCCGGCTCAACCAGTTTGGTCAATTTTTCCAACGAATCCTGCCAACCTAAATAGCACATTTCAGTTGGTATTGCAGCCGGAATACCTTCCTGGGTGATCTTGATGTCTGTCCCTGTCAAAACTTTATTTAGCCACACAGAAGTGATCATTTGCCCGGGCAAATTCGGATCATCAAATTCGTCCGTATATTTTAGGAATTCATTTGGCCGGAGTTCAAGAAATTTTCCGCCAAAAGAATGGCCGTTGCCCGTTGAAAAATTAATGAACGACATTTTGTAACTTCCTCCGACCTGCGCTTCGAGGTTATGAACAACGCATAAGAATCCATATGGCGGAAGCCATGATGCAAGCGCATTGGAGTCGGTAAAGGCGCGGTAGACTTTTTCGGGCGATGCTTTAAGTACTCTGTGTAAGGTTACGCTGTTGTTTGACATGTGGATTGCTTTTCTTCAAAGCTAACGATGTTTATTGTCAGGCAAAACAACCGTTGATGGCGTTTGGAATTTTTTTCTAAAGGTTCGCTGAGGCTTCACATGATGGACTTTTGCCGATATGCAAATAACTCGTGTGTTCGTAAATTAAATATCTAATCGTTCAAACCTTTTCCCTCAAGAATTTGCTGCATATATTTTTCGATGCGTGCTTCACGCGTTTTTGATTGCTTTGGTTGAGAGAAATGAAAAATGTATGCTCTTTGTCGACCCGGCGTTAATGCGTTGAAAGCCTTTTTCAGGGCAGCGTTCTTGTTTAATTTTTTTTGGAATTCCTCTGGCACTTTGAAATCTGAAGTCTGTTTCAACTTCACTTTTAAACCTGCTCTTTCCACTTCAATGGCTTCATAAATATATGCTTTCACCGCGCGTTCCATCTTCACAATTTCACGAACATTGGTGAACCGAACCTGGCGCGCCGACTGCACATTCTCCGTTTGTTGGATCAGGATGCCCTCGGCATCGCCTAATAATGCCCCTTTGAAAAACAGAAGCGCACAATATTCCTTAAAGCCATGTATTAAAACAATGTTGCTGTTTTCAAAAGTATAGCACGGGCAACCCCATTTTAATTCTTCCGTGAGACCACATTCAAGGATAATCGTTCGCAGTTTTTCATATTCTTTTTGCCACTGCGACGCTTTATCAAAAAAGAAATCAACGTCAGGATTCATTTCACTGTTTGTCATAATTATACCTTTTTAACATGCGGAATGAACACGCCATCTTCCAACCTTTGAATGAAGTTGCCCGCAACATAAAGATCTGTTCTTATCGTCTTTCATTCACCAACTAATAGGCTGGTTTTTTTAATGCCGCATTTCGAATTTGACGTTCGACCATTTTTTTCGCTTAGAAAAATGACCGTTTGTATGTCGCCGGATTTCAGTCAGTAAACAACCAAAGAGTTCGAAATTATTTGTTCCAGCCAACATTGCATTAGGCCATTGTGAGAGGCGAGTCGCCAGCTAACGCTTCGTTATTTGCTCTTGCCGCCGTTAGCGAATTGACTTTCCTGTCCGCCGGTCTGAAATAACGTGACACGAGAGTCAGCGTAAGCAGCAATAGCGCGGGAAGTATTTCGTTGATGGGATCACCCGAGGCAATATGTGAAAAGATCGCTCCCGACATGATAAAGAAAAAGCCCGCATAAGCCCATTCCTTAAGCAAAGGAAATCGAGGCACGAGCAAAACGATAACGCCTAACAATTTCCCGATGCCAAGCAATGTCAAGAGGTAAACCGGGTAGCCCAAATGTGTGAGCATATCGCCGCCGCCCTGGCCTTCTTTCGCTTTCAATAGTTGCACTGCACCAGTAGATAACATTCCCAAGGCAAGCCAAAGGGTAGATATCCAATAGACGATCTTATTCCTCTTTTTCATTTTGTATTGTTTAGATAAATTGAATGTTTAATTTTTGAAGCTGACAAGTTGTTTCTGTGAGACAGCATGCTTCGACTCCGCAGGGTTGAAAAAACTTTGCGGTGCATCGTCGTCCGTCGCTGTGAGTCTTATGGTTGTCATTTTAATGAAACGTGTTGAGCCGTCTTGCTGAGGATCTCCTCAATGCGGTTATGCGCCATATTGATACCTCGCGCAAACGGCAACTTCAGAACCTCGTCTCTTTGCGCCACCGATTCATAAATTACATGCATACTCAGTTTGCTCGTGTCGTCAGTAACTTTTTCGAATTCGTATACCTCAAGCTGAACGCCAAACGGCGTGTTCTCCATTTCGAAGGTGCGCGTGATCTTTTGGTTAGGAAGAAAATCATGTATCACTCCATTCGCCCGAAATACTACGTTCCCATTGGGATCAGTCGATTGTAATTGATACGCGCCATGTTTTTTACTTTCGAGTTTCAGCAGTTTCGTTGTCGAATACTGGTTTGACATCCATTGCTCAACAAGTTCAGGCTCGGCGTACGCTGTAAAAAGTAGTTCCAGCGGCAGCTCAAATTCCCTCGTTATCGTTAGATCCTGTTTGCCGTCTTCGGCATTGATCTTTGTTTTGTGTTCCATAGTGTTCTATTTTTTTGATTTGTATTTTTTCATCACGGTTTCTAATTTATTAAATCGCTCATCCCACATTTCGCGGAATGGTTCAATAAAGTCGGCTACTTCTTTCATTTTTTTTGCATTGAAGTGATAGTAAATTTCTCTTCCATTCTGTTCCTGTTGAAGCAATTCACACTCGGTGAGGATCTGCAGGTGTTTTGAAACGGTTGGCCGCGC
>DASQJI010000567.1:0-5562 GCA_035631175.1 Parafilimonas sp. | reverse complement strand
ATACTGTCAACATTTTTCAACCATAATAAAGGGTAGCGGAAATCGTATGGACCCCATTCCGTGATGCGAATTTGATTGCGGCCTTCAAAAACATTGGTTTTAGGAATGCGGTTGCTAAAGAATTTTTTAAGATCTTCAAGCGTTACCGTGAGCGTAGTATCATCTAAAAATATTCTGCCGGTGTCAAGGCGTTTTGTCCTGGCGCCGATCTTATAAACAATGCGTGTTTTGTTTACGGTATTATCCTCAAGCAGGAGGCTATCGGTTCCCATGATCTCAAACGCAGTTCCATTTTCAATAAAGGTGTTAGATAGCATTTTGTAATTTTTGCTGCTCACATCTTTACTTCGTGCATATCCCCAGTCGGCAGGTTGAGAAGGGCGCGACCATAACTTGATCGCTGTATTATTTTTCTGAAACAGATTTGTGATAATACTATTGTTTTGACCCTGCTCGATCGCAA
The DNA here is from genome assembly GCA_035631175.1 of Parafilimonas sp. Taxonomy (GTDB): domain Bacteria; phylum Bacteroidota; class Bacteroidia; order Chitinophagales; family Chitinophagaceae; genus Parafilimonas. Next base: position 5,099 of record DASQJI010000567.1, on the reverse strand, counting down.
TCGCAGTTTTGTTGTTTGCAAATGCATTAGCGAGAATTTCGGTTTCAAAGCTGTAACCACCCCAAACACCATTATCGCATTCCTCTATGATATTGTTTTTGATCGTATTTCTGCTGAACGTAACCTCCACTCCATTTGTCGGCGCATACGAAAAATTATTTTCATGAATAAAATTATCGTTGCAGCCACCCTTGCCCGTATTCATGGTGTGTTCACCAGCCCACAGGAAAAATCCATCGCCTCCGTGAGTGACTGAGTTATAACCAATCTCGTTGTTACTAGATTGCTCAAACATTAAAATGCCCGCACTGTCCTGTCCACGGTTATAAATTCCATCGCTGTAGCCACGCACATTAAAATCGAGAACATTCGCATAAATCTTATTAAAGCTGCTTCGATACATGCCAATGCCAATGCCTGAGTTAAAAGAGAAATTGTTGTTGTAAATCTCGTTGCTATCGCAGCGCATCATCATCAAGCCGCATTGGCCACCGCTGATAAAGTTATTTTTGATGATGGCATGATCGCAATCCTTCAGATAAATGCCAGCACCATAACGCATCCATTCATCCTGCTCGTTGTGATGATAGCTCATCCAGTCGCTGATGTCTTCACGTTCCCAGTTGCTGTGCAAATGCTGGCGGTAATTATAGCTTAGATCGCAGCTTTCAATTTGCAATCCTTCAACACTGTCAGCCATGATCGCGATTTTGAAACCATGGATGTTGGCATTCTTAATGATAATATTGGACGACCCTTTCTCGACGAGCACCGCAAGGCCAAAAAATTCATTCGGAAATTTTTTATCTGCCGACCCTTGTAAAATGCAATTGTTGAAATCAACGGTTAGATGCTTTCCCCTGATAATTATTAATGGCATTTCCAGAGAAGTGTCCGCAGTTAGAAAATAACTTTCCCTGCTAATGGTTACTGATGAAGTGATTACAAGACCTTTTCTTAACGGAACAACTGGTAAACCGGCGGCTGAGATCGAGTCGGCCAAAAGTAATGCTGCTATAAGCCACTTCATTTAGCTAAAGTAGTCAATGAACGGGCAGAAAACGATCCTCACTTGCCCAGACGATTTTATCTTTTTATAATAACCTCCGGCAAAAAGGAACTAGGCGTTCGGCTTATCTTTGCCGGATGATCTTGACACAGGAGAATATCAGGAATTTAAGCTTAGCGGAGCTAGAAAATTATTTTTCAGAGATAAACGAAAAAAAGTTTCGCGCACTGCAGGTGTACCAGTGGTTGTGGCAAAAACATGCTGGCAGCTTTGAGGCGATGACAAATTTGAGCAAGGACCTTCGTCAAAAATTAGCTGAGCATTTTACGCTTCCGGCACTAACAATAAACACGACTCAACATAGCAGCGACGGCACAGTAAAAACGCGTTTTAAAACTTTTGACGATCACTTCATCGAAGGGGTGCTCATTCCGACGGAGGAGAGAAAGACAGCCTGCGTTTCTTCACAGATCGGTTGCAGCCTGACCTGCTCTTTTTGTGCGACTGGCAGGATGATGCGCGTTCGCAACCTGGCTTTTGATGAGATATATGACCAGGTTGCATTGATAAATGAACAAGCTGAACGGATCCACGGCAAGAGGTTGTCCAACATCGTATTCATGGGGATGGGAGAGCCGCTGCTGAATTATGGGAACGTCCTGAGGGCGATTGAAAGAATTTCGTCGGAAGATGGAATGGGAATGAGCCAGAGGCGCATAACCGTATCGACTGCTGGTGTTTCGAAAATGATAATGAAACTGGGTGATGACAAAGTAAAATTCAAACTTGCTTTATCATTGCATGCAGCAAATGATAAAAAGCGAAATGAAATAATGCCCATCAACGAGAGTAATAATATCCGGTCTTTGATAGATGCGCTGAATTATTTTTACCGCCAAACAAAAAACGAGATCACGTTTGAGTATATTTTGTTGAGGAATTTCAATGACGGACAAAAGGATGCTGAAGAATTGGTGAAAATATACAGGCAGGTGCCGGCTGACCTGGTGAACATTATTGAATATAATCCTGTCGATGGCGCAAATTTTTCAAAGTCAGGCGACGAAACGACTGAACATTTTTTGAAGTACCTGGAAGCGAACAGGGTTAATGCAAGATTAAGACGAAGCCGGGGAAAAGATATTGACGCGGCCTGCGGCCAGTTGGCGAATAAAGACAATCACGAGGCGATGAAAGCGTGAAACAACATAAAATGGAATAGACTGCAAAAAGGCAAACCAAAGATTAATAAACGGCAGACAAATCATGGGAAGGATCTTCGAGGTTAGAAAAGCAACGATGTTCGCACGATGGGACAGGATGGCGAAACAATTTACCCGCATTGGGAAGGAAATTGTGATCGCTGTAAAAGCAGGAGGGCCTGACCCGGCAATAAATCCTGCGTTGCGGCGGTGCATGCAAAATGCAAAGAGTGTGAACATGCCCAAAGACCGGGTGGAGGCTGCCATCAAACGGGCGATGGGAAAAGAGATCGCGAACTATGAAGAGATCCTATATGAAGGGTATGCCCCTCACGGCGTTGCGTTGCTCGTAGAGACCGCAACAGATAATCACGTTCGCACTGTGGCCAACATAAAAAGTATTTTTAATAAAGGCGGGGGCGCGTTGGGAAACAGCGGCAGTGTAAGTTTCCAGTTTAGAAAAATGGGAGTTTTCAAACTAAAGCCGGATGGCTTAAATGTTGATGAGCTTGAATTTGAACTTATAGATTTTGGCCTGGAAGAAATGGGCGAAAGTACGGATGAGCATGGAAACACAATCGTTGTATTGCGTTGCGCTTTTGTTGACTTTGGTAAACTTCAAAAGGCGCTTGAAGACCGGAATATCATACCCGTCAGTGCAGAAATTGAATGGATACCTTCCAACACGGTGCCAGTATCAGAAGGCCAGGCAGAAGATGTGAGCAAATTGATCGAGCGCCTGGAACAGGATGAGGATGTGAGTAAGGTGTTTCATAATATGGCATGATTCCGCATCGATTGAGGATTTAGGATTAAGGATTTGACCATTCACAATTCACAATTCACCGTTGACAGTTTAACTTAGCGGGATTGTAATAACAAACAATGGCGGCATTAAAAGATATATTATCGGGCACCGGCGTCGCGCTGGTTACGCCATTTCAAAAGAATACCGATATTGATTACAACGCGCTCGAACGGATGATCAACTTCGTGATCGAAGGAAAAGTTGAATACATAGTTACCCTCGGAACCACCGGGGAAACTCCCACGTTGAGAACGCCTGAGAAAAAAGACGTGATCAAATACACATATGAGATCGTAAAAAAGCGTGTTCCAATTGTAGTCGGCATAGGTGGAAACAATACGCACGAATTGGTTAAAGAACTCGAAACATTTCCACTTGAAAAAGCAACCGCAGTATTAAGCACATCGCCTTATTATAACAAACCTTCGCAGGAAGGATTATACCAGCATTACAAAACACTGGCTGCCGCTTCGCCGAAACCGGTCCTTTTATACAACGTGCCGGCCCGTACATCAAAAAACATAGATGCAGCGACGACGCTCCGGCTTGCAAATGAAGTAGAAAACATCGCCGGCATAAAAGAAGCGAGTGGTGATATGGCGCAATGCATGAAGATCTTGCGCGATGCACCAAAGGATTTCCTTATAGTGAGCGGCGACGATGCCCTGGCTCTTCCACAAATAGCATGCGGAATGAAAGGCGTGATCAGTGTTGCTGCGAATTGCTTCCCAAAGGAGTTTTCAAACATGGTGCGTTGCTGCCTCGATGGTGATTTTAAAAAAGCAAAGGGCATAAATGATGAGCTGATCAAAGCGTATGAATTGTTGTTTGCCGAAAATAATCCCGCCGGCGTTAAAGCTTTTCTCGCCGAAATGGGATTGATCAAAAATTATTTACGATTGCCGCTCGTACCCCTAAGCCATGGCCTACAAAAACAGGTTAAAACGCATTTGCATTAGAAACTGTACGATGTAACTAACATCCACAATGAGCAACTAAGGGAACTACTGCATCAGTAAGGTATGCAGTTTACTTACAGATTCTCTTTCTTTACCACAAAGATCTTCAAGCGTCATCTTATCCAATAACTGGTCTACGGTAAACTGGATGATCTTCCACAGCGAGCGAGCGGAACAATCAACCGAATTAGTGCATAGGTTTAGCGCACCGATATGTGAGGCGCAAAATTCGTTGTCGAACAGTGCGCCTCCCAGTGTCTTCAATACTTTATTGATGTTGATATCACACGCGGGTCTTGATAAAACATAACCGCCTTTTTGGCCAGGCGTGCTTTTCAGAAAACCGCCGATACGCAACTGCCGCGTAAGCTTAGCGACATAATGCGCACTCAATCCTTCCGAATCGCTTAATTGTGGTATACTCATGCCGTCTTCATCGCCGCAACGTGCAATGCGGATGAGAATGCGTAAACCATATTCTTCCTGCGCGGTTATCTTCATTTCTTTAGTTTAAATCTTGATCGGTTGAAAAGTTGCGAAAGTCTGTTAACGCTTATCAACCGATAAACTTGTCATCATATCAACCCTCTTGCTCCGCTTTCAACGGATCAAAATCGTAGTGGTCAATAAAAAATTGCCGAAGGGGTTGCACAGACGCTTCCTCATTCTCCTTTGTGCACACTTCGTTATATTTATTCATGAGTGCTTCAGCTAAGTTGCCTGCGGCGCTTCTTTCGATCTCGTAACGATGAAGGATAAAAATCAGGTCACCATCCTTAAACAAATAAATGTTTGGAGAACTTGGCGTGATGCCTGCCAAATATTTTTCGCGGAAATAACCTACGGCTTCTTTTTCCATTCCCGCGAATAGCGTAAATCTTTCATCAGGAACCTTCTCATTGAACAGTGAAAGCAACGCGCCCGGCCTGGCAACTCTTGCGCCGCAGCCACATACAGAATTTAATACTACCAACAATACTTTGCCATCGTTGCGATTCAAAGCTGCATCTACATCTTCAGGCGTAAGCATTTGTGTAAATCCGTTATTAGTTAATTCTTTTCTATAAGGCGCAGCGATTTGTTCAGGATAACTTGGTCCGCTGTTTCCAATTAAGCTATCA